>NZ_LBEX01000013.1:0-115001 GCF_001999655.1 Thermosipho sp. 1074
TCCGCACCCGTCCGCCGCTCAGTCTACTAACCTTCACCCCGAAGGACTCCAGTTAGCAGCTTCGCTCGACTTGCATGTGTAAGGCACGCCGCCAGCGTTCACCCTGAGCCAGGATCAAACCCTCCATCTCTATCTCGGGCTCGTCCTTCTTATCCGCAGAGCTGCTATCTATTTTTCAATGACCTCCTCAACCTCGCGTCTTCTAATTTACCATACTTATTCCAAACCGTCAATTTCATGTTTTTAACATTTTCTTTTATTCTTTGTAACATCTTTTACACTTATCCAGGTGTTTTAAGTTTCTTTTTTTATAAAAATTACCCTATTTTGGAATACTTTTAAAGTTTTACTATCCGTTGTTTTAGAATCTTAATACACAATATATTGTGTATGTAAAGCAACTAATACACAATATATTGTGGTATAATATGATTTCAAATACCGATTATAAATACAATAAATACAAAACAGGGGGGGATTTTATGTTCATTAATTTTGGTTTTTCAACAGATTTTGATAGAAAACTACGTGAACTTGAAAATAAATACGGGGAATATATCTTAGAACTTGAAGGTCTTGGCTCCCATCTTGATATTGACAAATTTAATAAAACATTTTTTCAATCTGAACTTGTAGGAGATATTTCTATTGATTCAAATGCAAATGTTAGATCAAAACACATTGGTACATATTTTACCGAAATATACAAACCGTTCACAAAGTTAAATTCTCTCTACGTCATTTGGAAAGAATTAAAAAAACATTTTGGAAGAGACTATGCTGACAAATTTCTAGAATATCAAATCAACGGTGCCATATACCTGCATGATGCGCACCACGCGGCATTTATGCCATATTGTTTTGCCTACACCCTAAAACCCATTGTGGAAAAAGGATTACCATTTATAGATACTATCCAATCCACTCCAGCAAAGCACCTTAGCACGTTTATTCAACATGTTATTCAATTTGTTATGTTTGCTTCAAATCAAAGCTCTGGCGCTGTTGGATTACCAGATTTCTTTGTGTGGATGTGGTATTACATAAAAAAAGACTTAAAAGACGGAGTTATACCAAAAGACAAAACAAAGTGGTATATAGAACAACATTTTCAAATTTTAACTTATTCATTTAATCAACCAATTAGAACAAATCAAAGTCCTTACACAAATTTTACATATCTTGATAGGAATTATATAAAAGCGATATTTGAAGGGGAAAAGTATCCAGATGGAACGTATATAACAGATTATGTAGAGGATATTATTAACCTTCAAAAACATTACTGGGAATGGGTAGCCAAAGAAAGGGAAAGACAAATGTTTACATTCCCCGTACTAACTGCCACACTTTTGTACAAAGACGGAAAATTTGTAGACGAAGATTCAGCAAGATTTATAAACAAAGTTAATATGAAATGGCAGGACACAAATTGGTACATCTCAGATTCAGTTGATGCTGTTGCTTCTTGCTGTCGCTTAACATCCTCTACCAAAGATTTAAAGTTATCTCTTTCTTTGGATGAAGATGAACCAAAACTAACAGGTATGGCAAATTCAATAGGTGGTTCTGATCTAAACATAGGGTCATTTAAAGTTATCACAATTAATTTACCGAGAATTGCGCTTGAAGCAAACGGTGATGGAAAAAAATTCTTTGAAATTTTAAAGGAAAGGGTAGATATCGTTCAAAAAACCCTTTATGTTATTAGAAAAATACTAGAAGAAAGAATCGCTCAAGGGGTACTTCCGTTATACTCAATAGGACTTATGAAACTTGAAAGACAATATGGGACTATTGGAATTACAGGAGTATGGGAAGCAGCCGACTTTATGGAACTAACCGCGGTAACGCCCGAAGGACTTGAGTATACAAAAGAAGGAGAAAACTTTGTAGAAGAAATTCTTGACACTATAAGGAAAATGGCAGAAGATGGGTTTAAAAAATACAAATTCACATTTAACATTGAACAGGTTCCCGCTGAAAAGGCTGCTATTGTTTTAGCTGAAAAGGATAGTTATATTTATGGTAAAGACAAACAACCATATAAACTTTATTCAAATCAATGGATCCCACTTACAGCGGAAACCGATATGATGAATAGGGCTAAATATTCCGGTAAATTTGACAAAAAAGTATCAGGAGGAGCAATTCTACACATCAACCTTGGAACACCTTTAAAAAACGAAGAAGAATCCTGGAAATTAGTAAATGCCATTGCAAAAATGAATGTTATGTATTTTGCGTTTAACCAAAAGATAAGCACATGTGAAAATGGTCATGCATTTATAGGAAATAAATGTCCAATATGTGGAAAAGAAAAAGTCGAAGAATACCTTAGAATAGTAGGATATCTAGTACCATATTCTTCGTTCAACAAAGTAAGGAGAAAATATGAATACAAAGAAAGAAAATTCTATAATGTATGAAGGTAAAAAAATGAAAGTGTATGTAAATAGAGTATTTTTTAACACAATTGATCACCCCAAATATTTCGCATTATCTATATACTTTCAAGGTTGCGACAAACAACCAAAATGTCCTCTTTGTCACAACAAAGACACATGGGAACCTTTTAAAGGGTTTGAATACGATGTTGAGGCTCTAATAAAACGGCTAAAAGAAAAAATCAACACTATCATTGATTCATATGACAAATTAGCAGTTGTGTATTTGGGTGGAGAACCACTTGCACCATACAATAGAAAAGCCGTCTTTGAAATATCAAAAGCCTTAAAAGAAGAATTCTCAGATAAAATAGTCAACACCATATATACATGGCGCACACTAGAAGATATTGATACTCAAAATCTACGCAATTACATCACATATATGGATGAAGGTATATTGGGGCCATATGAGCACGATAAAAGAAACATTGATGAAAACGGCAACTTACTATTTCCCGCATCTAAAAATCAAAAATATGTGAAATTTTCAAGGAGGAGAAAGACGTGTATGAAGACGTACTAAACAGATGGTTAGACATTAAACCATCAAAAAACGCCTACAAAATACTTTCAGAAAGGTACTTTTATAAAAATATGGAAGGGGAGTTTTTGGAAACAAAATGGGAAGAAGTTTGCAGAAGAGTTGCAAGGGTTGTAGCTACATCTGAAATTCTCTACAACAAAAATTTGGATAAAGTAAAAGAATATGAAGAAACATTCTACAAAATGCTCAAATCTAGAATCTTTATTCCAAACAGTCCAACACTTTTCAATGCGGGAATGGGAGTAAGACCAGAACTTTTGTGGAAACCTATTGAAAATATGACATTGGAAGATTACGAGGAAATTTACAATACAAGAAATCACCTTCACATGTTATCTGCTTGTTTTGTAGTTCCTGTTGAAGATAGTATCGAAGGTATATTTGAAGCCGTAAAAGAATATGCTTTAATTACAAAAGCTGGTGGTGGGATTGGTTCAAACTTTTCTAGTTTAAGACCCAAAGGAAGTTTTGTTGCAGGCACACATGGCCAAGCATCCGGTCCTATCTCTTTCATGCACGTTTTTAACTCTGCAATTGGAGTAGTAGAACAAGGATATAAAAGACGCGGCGCTTTGATGGGAATTTTAAACATTAATCATCCTGATATTGAAGAGTTTATAGCAGCAAAAGAAAATAATGACGGAGAAAAAGTGTTAAAGTATTTCAATATTTCAGTGGGAATTCCCTTTGAGAAGGAAGAATTTCTAAAATTGTACAATGATGATAAAGAAATAATTCTAACTCATCCAAAATTTAACAATAAAAAAAGCATAAAAGCAAGGTATATATTAGAAAAAATAGCTAAAAATGCATGGAAAACAGGTGACCCAGGACTTGCATTTTTACATGAAATGAACAAATACTATCCACTTTATCCAGAAAAAGAAATTATTTCTACCAACCCATGTGGTGAAATTGGACTTGCACCGTATGAGGCGTGTAATCTTGGATCAATAGATGTTGCAAAATTTGCAAATGAAAATGGTGAAATAGATTGGAAAGCGTTGGAAAAAACCGCAAGACTTGCCGTAAGATTTTTAGACGACGTAATTGACGTTAACGTATTTCCACTTGAAAAAATTACCAAAGCCGTCAGAGAAAGCAGAAGACTTGGACTAGGGATAATGGGGTTTGCAGATTTGCTATATAAATTAAATATCCCTTACAATTCAGAAGAAGGAAGAAAGATTGCTGTTGATTTAATGGGATTCATTGCACTCCATAGTCATGATGAATCAAATAAACTGGGAAGGGAAAAAGGAAACTTTCCATTATTTGAAAAAAGTAGATTTTACACCGAAGATGGATTTGTACCATTTGCAATGGGATTAAGCAAATACGATGATGAAATAAAAAACGTTATGAAAGAATCTAAACATGGAAAAAGAAACGTTGCAGTATTAACTATTGCTCCAACGGGATCTATCTCAAATATAGCAGATACAAGTAGCGGACTTGAACCAAATTTCTTACTTGCATACGTTAGGTATATGAATAAGCATGATGGCAATAAAGAAGCTTTATTTTACGTTAATAGGGTACTTGAAGAAAAGTTAGATTCATCAATACTTGAAAAGATAAGAGATAAATTAATTGAAAAAGGTTCTCTACAACAACTTGACGTTCCTGAAGAAATAAAAAGAGTTTTTGTGACAGCTATGGATATTTCCCCAATGGACCATCTTTTAATGCAAGATGCCTTTCAAAGATATACAGATAACAATATATCAAAGACTATTAATATGCCATCAACAGCAACTGAAGAAGATGTATTAAATATTTACCTTGAAGCGTTTAGATTAAACGTAAGAGGACTTACAATATACAGAGACGGATCACTCCAAACACAGGTATTAACATCTGCCAAACATGTAAAAACAAAAGATGCACCAAAAGTACAATTTTTCCTCTTAGATGAAAAACATAAACTTAGACCAAAACCACGTAAAAACACGCTACGTAGTGTAACGAGAAAATACAAATCACTGGAAAATACTACTTACATTACCGTTTCTTTTGATGACAGCGGCGAAGCTGTGGAAATATTCCTCTCAAATGGAACCGAGCTTGCAGAATCTATAGGAAGATTATCGTCTATTGCTTTAAGAGCAGGGGTGTCAATTGAAGAAATTCTTGAACAACTTCAAAAAGTTAATGGAAAATACACAAATGGCTTAGCAGAGGAAATCAAAAAAGCCATAGATGACTTTATAGAACTTTGGGGAAATACAGAAATACAAGATGACGAAGTTTTTGTAATAGATGGAACGATAAAAACGGCAGAAGAGGTAGAAAAATTTGTAATGGCAAATGACCTAGAGTGGAGTGAAGGATATTATGTAGATGAAAATGGAAATGTATATTGCCCTTCATGTCTATCTAAAAATAGTATTATCAAACAAGAGGGTTGTATGAGCTGCAAAAAATGTGGCTGGAGTAAATGTAGTTAAATAAAAGCTCCCTTTTGGGAGCTTTTATATTTCTCTACGAAAAATCTACATATAAAAATTAATTGGCTATGTTTGCAACCGGAGGAATTTTATCCAATATTAGAACGTTAAAACACAACTTTTCCAAAAATGTCAAAGTAAATATTAGAGTTTTCCATTCTCGCTTTTAAACCAAGTGTGTAATCGGTGTCATATAGTAATCCAAAATTGTATTTATCCGATAAATTTGTGTGACTGTATCCTCCAAAAATTTTGTAATTCTTCACAACTGGTATATACATTGAAATATTATAACTCAAATCTATTATGGAAAAGTCTGTTACAAGATCCCAATTGAATAGACTTAAATCCATAGCAAATTTATTTTTGAAATATTGCAACGTTGTATTCCAATCATTTGATTTCGCCTCACAATAAAATCCCAATTCTCCTAAATTGAAAAAGTATCCACCGTACAATTCCACATCTGCATCAAAAATACTAAAGTTATATCCCAAAAGTATTCCATTCCTATCGTAGAAATCTCCGTATAAAAGTGAGAAATCGCTATATCTTGCTCCAATTATAAATGGAACAGCACCAGACTCTGCTCCTAAATCTACAAAAACACCGGCAAAAGAAAGATATACACCACTTTGGATACCGTTAAATGGTAAATCAACTGGCAAATTGTAATGTGCCATAATATTCCATTTGTCTACTTTAAAATTAATTACTCCGTATTCGATATTAGCTCCTGAATAACCTATTGAAAATTCAAGTTCATCTGAAGGTTTAAATATCAAAGATAATTTATTTGAAAATCCTATACCTTTTATTAAAGTCGTAGAATCGTATTTATAAGTAACAGTAAAGTTATAAATTCCACTCAAATTCACAGAACTTTTACTTGAATTTTCTGATTTTTTTATCACTAAATTCCCGCCTTCTAAAACAAGTTCAAACGCTCCATTTTTTCCTCCATATCCATCTGGTACATAACCAGGAGCATTTGGATCTTCCTGCCAAACTTGATTACCATTAATTAAGAATACATATTTATACTGATACTTACCTGGATTTAATTCCATCGAAACTTGCCAATATCCATCTACATTTTTCATCTCAATTGCCTGTGAATCCCAATTATTAAAACTTCCAGCCAAAAATGCTTTTGTTGCTTCTCTTTTTTCTACTTTAAAATATACCTTACCATCAACTACACTCACACCCAATGGTATCTCTTTTTTTCCTTCCACTACACTTTCCGGTGCTTTAACAATAAGACTTTCACCCCCTCTACAAACTTTTAAAACAGAATTTTTACCTCCAAAACCATCTGGAACGTATGCAAATGCATTTGGATCCTCTACCCATTCTTCACCATTAACAACAAACTTGTACTGATATTCTCCTGGTTCAAGTTCCAAGATTGCTTCCCACCATCCATCACCTAAACCGTACATTTCATCACTCTCTGCATCCCAATTGTTAAAGTCCCCTGCGATCATAACATAATCAGCATCTGGATTGTAATACCTAATAACTACATAACCTTCCTCATCGACAAATATAGTGTCTTTCCTTTCTTTGTTAATTTCATACTCTTCTGCACCATTTTCTTTTTCCATTAACTTCCCAATAGGTTCTATTACAAGAGAACCATCCTGTAAGACTAATTTAAATGCCCCGTTTTCTCCCCCATAACCATCATCAACATACGATGGAGCATTCGGATCCTCTACCCATTTTTCACCATTAACAACAAACTTGTATTGATACTCACCTGGTTCAAGTTTAAGTGCTACCACCCATACACCATCTTTAAATTCCATTTCTGTGGATGTTGTAGACCAATTATTAAAATTTCCAGCTAAGTACACTTGTTCTGCATCAACTTCGAACGTAAAATAAACCATTTCCTCTTTAACAAATACATTTGAAAAGATTGAAACAGATAGAATAATTAAAAATACAAATAAAGATTTTTTCCTCAT
Organism: Thermosipho sp. 1074; assembly: GCF_001999655.1. NCBI lineage: Bacteria > Thermotogati > Thermotogota > Thermotogae > Thermotogales > Fervidobacteriaceae > Thermosipho > Thermosipho sp. 1074. Next base: position 7,421 of record NZ_LBEX01000013.1, read on the forward strand.
CTTCACACCTCCATTACCACCAAGTATTAAATTCCAACGAAACAACTTTTTTGAAATTATTCACATTGTAAAAATCTCCATTTCCAATGGAAAGTTTTACCTCTCCGTTTGAAAATCCAGTAATTTTCATTTCTGCATATACCGTATTTCTTATTTCATACACACCTACTATTCTCTGTGCCTTTCCAAAAAATGAAATATTTCCAAAAGTTTTTGAAATTTCAATATAATACACTTCTCCCAAAGTTCCAATTGTGTTATGTGCAGGTTTCCCAAAAGAATAAGAGATCTTTCCGTTAAAATCAAATAACGAATAGTCATATTTCAAAGTAAAACTAAACTTTTCCCATAAATCAGGTGTTAAACCTATACTATCAAAACCTATTTTTGAAAGAGAAACTGAAAATTTAGAAACATTAAAATTTAGCCCAACCTCACTTAAACTTTCAAAATTTTTTCCATTTTCATCACTTTTAATATTTCCCCAAACCCCAAAATTATCAGCATTATACCACATAGTTATAAAATATCTATTTGATTTATCTATACTTGTAAAATCTGGTAGCATCACATTTTTACCCAAAAAAGTGGATTTTACCCCCCATCTTAAGTTCTTATCCACCAATCCAAATTGGTAAATTCCCTTTTCAAAATCAACACTTCCATCATACGTATAAACCGCTTCAAACTGAATATCAACAAAAGTAGGTAACATTATTTGAAATAAAAAATCTTTCAATTGATCTCTTATACCAATTAATATTAATCCATTATTTAACTTGTATTTTAGATAATTCAAAGAAAGACTATTATACAAAAACAAATAAAAGTTCGAATAATTCATCATTACCCCATCTGAGCCCGTACTAAAATTATACAAACCAAGAAAATCATCCAAGTTCCCAAAAATTCTATTTTTATACAAATAAAGTCCAAACGTTTTCTTTGAAAAATCCAATTCTGCAGATTCCAAATTCTCACCATTCAAAGAAAAATTCCCAGAAAAATCACTTCCCAAAACACTCATGTTGAATCTAAACTCTGTCGACATATTATAACTTGGAACAAATACTGGAAAACCATTTGAAAAATCTGCAAAGTATACAAATTTAAAAGAATAAGATGGAGAAATCATACCAAATGAAAACAGCGAAAAAATAATCAAAACAAAAAATATATATTTTTTCACATTACCACCTCACTTAACATAAACATTCAAAATGCTAAACTTTGGATCAAATTCTATGTAAAGAGAACTTCCAGATTTATCCGCAATAAATAAAGCATCTTGTCCATACCCGGCGTTATAATTTTTTCCATCAAACTGTTCTTCATAAGGTTTCCAATCGATTCCCCTGGCAATTTTATACTTAAAACTATCACCCTTATTAACATCTATATTCAGCTCATATACAAATTTTCCATCAATTTTTTCCATCTTTTCTAAAGACCAACCGTTGAAATCTCCCGCACAATACCAATCACCTATTTCTTTTTCAATATCCCCTGCACCCACAGCATATCCATCACGCATAATATTAGGTGAAGCAAATACAGTTATTGAAGTAGCATCAGCTAAATTTTCCTTCCAAACAGGAACACTTGATTGAACTTTTGTCACACCACCTACATATATAACTTTATACCACCCAATATTCCCAAGACTTCCAGGGTAAAAAGTAATAGATGCTACAGGAATTTCAAATTCATAAATTCCATTATTTAAAATCATTCTATCGCTTTGTGTTGGAACCCAATTATTCCATTCACCTGCCACATATACACCCGATTCTAAAGATAAATTAAATAGTTTCATACAACCTGATAATAATAGTGCCAGGACAAAAAAAGAAAATATAAATATTTTTTTCAAATTAATCACCTCCAAAACTCATAATAACAAGGGGACCTTAAGGTCCCCCTTTCGTCATCAGGTAAATATAAAAACAATTTACATATTTTCCCAACTATGCACCTTTAGTATTACTATGGTTGCATCGTCGTTTAAAATTAAAGCTCTATTATCTTCATACCCGCCGGTCTCATTACCTTCTGGATATGCCCAGGCATTTGATTCATTTTTCAATCTTAGTTTAAACTCATAATAAGTGTTTGATTCCAATTGTTTTGTTATAGTCCATACATTACCTTCTTTCACCATATCTTCTCCATTCCAACCATTCATATCTCCAACTAGTTGTACTACCGAACCATCTGGAGTTGTATCAGGTACATAAGCAATAAATTTAACTGTTATTGTAGATGTAGCTGGATTTACAAGATCTTCGCCTTTCCAATTTAAAACTGCATCATTTACAATATTTCTTAAATTTTCATTTACGTACACAAAACGATTTTTTATATCACTTGAACCATCTTTTTTCATTTCGACATTATCCCAACTTTTACCAATCAAATATTTGTATCGAAATTCTACTCCACCAGTAATGGAAGCTTCTGGAAGATCATATTCTCCAATTGCATATTTCTTTCCATCAACATCAGTTACATTAAGCACCCACACATTATCCAATTTCCAATTATTCATCTCACCAACAACATATATCTGAGTAGCGGTAGTTGTATCTGGCAAGAGTACTCTAAAAGAAAGTCCCGGTTTTTGCACTTCTTTACTCAACTCAGGATTTACACAACCAAAAAATACAAAAACAATTAATAAAAGACTAACCATAAGATACACACTTTTTCTCACAACAATCCCTCCTTTTAATAAGCTAAATTTTTGGAATCACTTCCACCAAGTTATTTTAACAAAAATAAAATAAAAAAAATTCAAAAACATGGAAAAATTCCAAAAAAAAATGCAAGGCAAAAAGCCTTGCATTTTTGGCGTGCCCGGGGAGATTCGAACTCCCAACCTTCAGATCCGCAGTCTGACGCTCTATCCAATTGAGCTACGGGCACAACTCCTTTTAATTTAAAAATGGGGGAATACATCCCCCAAAAACCTGGCGGAGAGGGAGGGATTCGAACCCTCGGTGGGAAAAATCCCACACTTGCTTAGCAGGCAAGCGCCTTCGACCACTCGGCCACCTCTCCATACTATCACGTATAGATTTTAACTTAATTTCATTTAGATGTCAAGTAAAAAAAATCTAAAGTACTACCATTTCATTTGGACTTCTCAATAGAATTATAGGCTTTTCACCATCATCCCAAAGTTCACCGTAAAATCTTACAATTTTATCTTTTAAATCATACAAGTTGTAATCTTTGAAAAAATAATCATATTCTTCTTCCCTTATTTTAATTGTAAACCAATCGCCATATATTTCCCACATTCCACCACTCTGGTGTACATTACTAACTTTTCCCTCAAGAAATACTATATTTCCAATATATGATTTATAATTACTTGAATTTTTCAAAATAGGTGCTGTACTCCATTTTGAAAAAATCCCTACTTTTTTTTCAAAAGCATAATTGTACGCACTAACAATTCTGGAAGTTAATTCTGGATCAACATTTTCAAAATATATTAATGGCCTTGCAAGACCTGCTTTTAAAATTTCTTCTTCGTAAAAATACGTTTTATCTTTTGATTTTCCAAATACATATGCTAAGACTCTACCGTATCTATCTTTTCCCTCTTCTTTCAAATAAATTTCATACTTTTTTACAAAATCTTCTAAAAACTGTTTTGCTTGTACTCCAAACTCACCTACAGGTTTACTACTTTTATGGACTTCCGGAGTATCAATACCAATAATCCTCACTTTATCCCTCACTGTATGAAATGTATCTCCGTCAACAACACTACTAACTAAAACTCCACTTCTTCCGTCTAGATTAATTATATCCAAATTAACACAAGAAGTTAAAATCAAAAAAACTAAAAAAGCATACAAAAACAGCCTTTTTACATCCATTAACCTTACCTCCTAAAATACGCTGCAAATGCGGCGCGTATTAAAACTACCTTATTTCAATATCTTCCTGCCATCTAGGTAAAATTTCATACTCGCCCTTGTAAACAGCTAAAATACCTTGGACTTTTACCTTTTGCCCAACATTTAAATTTGATATGTCTATATTTGTACCCTTTTTCAAATACACCTTTATAATAAAATCCCCTGTGTCAACTTTAAAGTTATACTTATTTTTTTCTTTTACTACTCCCTCAACATACACAAATGCAGAAATAAATGTCTTAGACAAACTTGTTAAAACGTCTGGAATAACTTTTGCACTGCCAACTTTTTCAACATTATTTGCAACCAATTCAATCACACCATTCCACAATTTACTCTTCCCAGAAATCACCACAACATCTCCTACGTTTAAATCTCCTCCTAATACTGGAGAATAAATCATTAGTCCTGCAGTTTCATCTTGTATATAAAAGCTACCTTTTCCCAAAAGATCTTTTGGAGAAGTAACTATACCTTTAACTACAAAACTTTTTCCTTCTTCTCCAAGTATTACATCCATTATAGAATTAAATTCCTTCTTTTTTTCCTCAACTGGAGTAACAAGCTTAGAATTAAACGAGAATAATTTATCAAACTCAAGGCTGTAGAAGTAATTAAGCTCTGCTATTATCTTTTGTTCTCCTGCTATGTTGCTTTCTAAATCTCCATTTCCCACTTTTAAAGTAAAATCTTTATATGCCAATTTCAAACCATACAACGGCAAATAATTTGGATCCGATGCCCAAACACTGTTATACCTTAAAAACACACCTAAAACATAATCGTTTAAAGCATAATCAACATCCAAATAATATGCCCATGCATTTGGCAAAAACGCAACATCATTTGGATCACCGGTTTGAAAATCTGCATCGTATCTATTAACACCTAAACTTAAAAATTGTGTGCTTAATGCTAAATTATTAAAGTTTACCTTTCCACCCACCAAATACGAAAAATTGGCAATATCAGATGATTTAGCCGACAAAGCTGTCCAAGCCAAAATTGAAAAATTACCTAAATCAAAGCTTCTATTTACATCCAATGAAATTTGATTATATTTTGTTTCATAATAGCCACCTAATTTAAAACCAAACAAATCAGCCTGGACATATCCTGCAACACTTCCTAGACCTAAATCATATGCTGCTCCAAGATTTATTTTTCCAATTTTAACATCCAAACCTGCACCATAGTAATCAAATTTCAATCCACCAACCCTCAAACCCTCTAGCTTTTCCGTTTGACTTTTTTTCAACCTTGTCTTTAGAACATCTAGTTTTACATCATAACCAAATAAATCAAATTTTCCCTCAAGATAATAATATCTTGGCTTGAAAATCGAATATGTTCCCAAATTCCAAGAATCATGGGAAAGTTCTAAATAATCAGTTACTTTAAATGCCAAAAAATCAAATGGTTGGTATGTAACATAAAGTATGGGAAAGTAATCAAATGCACCATCATCTAAACCCATCGTAGTTAAATTTAAAATAGAAAGAGAAAAATTTCCCGAAAAAGAAAGTATAAAAAAAAGCAAAGCTAAAGAAATAAAAATCCTTCTCACAATTTCACCTCCGAGAAAAATAGGGCCTCTACGGCCCTAAAATTTTATTAATTTAAAAGACTTAAAATTCTATATCTTCTGCTGTTCTTGGATAAATTTGCCATTCATATTTATATCCTGCAAGATATCCTGTTACCGTTGCAGGTGCATTTTCACATGTACTTACAGCTGTATAAGTATACACTGTAACTGTTGCAGTTCCAGAATCTACTGGATATTCAAATTCAAATTTTTTACCAGTGGTATCTAAAGAAGTTAATGTACCTTTTGCCGTTACAAACCTATAATTCCACAACGCAAGAGCAGTTGCATCTGCCGTATTACCGGTAGCATCAAATAACCAAGTATTATCAAGTTTTACATTTAAAACACTTGGCTCACATTCACTAGCTGTTTCAGTTGAAACCACTGTAACATCCTTCATCCTTAAATTTCCATTATAAGTATCTTTATACAACGTTCCTGTAACTGTTACTTTATCACCTACATTTAAGCCTGCTGAAGAAATATCCTTGATGTATATTCCAGAAGTTGAATCACTTAATATTCCATAATAATTATATTTATAAACAAGTATACCTGTTACAGTCGCAGAAGATGTATCATTTAAAAGATAATCTAGCTTAGCACCTGCAATACCTGTTAAAACAACTTCATCTCCACCTTGTGGAAGATTTTGTTGTAAACATCCACTAAATAAGACAAAAACCAATATAACACCCAAAATTACCCCTACATATTTCTTCATAAAATCCCTCCTTTGTATAAAGCTCAGCAAAATTATTATATAACACTTTCTTAACTTTTCAAAATTCTAAAACATATCCCACAATTCTTCTTTACTGGTAGATACAGCTATTGCTCCTGCATCTAGTATTTTTTTAACTTGATTTTTTTTACTCACAAGTCCTCCTGAAATAATTGGTTGTTCTATATTTTCTTTTATGTACTTTATAAATTCTGGAATAAGTCCTGGTAAAACTTCAACAAAATTAACTTTGTGTTTTTTTATTTGTTGGATTCCCGTTTCTACCGCTTTAGAATCTATCAAAAATATCCTTTGAACAGTCATTAACCCTAATTTACTTGCGATAACAATAAGGTTTGATCTTGTAGTAATTATTCCATCTGCGCCAACAAACTCCTTGACAAGTTTCACACTTGCCTCATCTCTGCCCAAACCACTTACAAGATCCAAATGTACAAAAACGATTTTACTGCTTTCTTTTAATATTTTAGTTGCATTCTTTATTTTAAAAATATCTCCCTCTAACAAAAAAACCGAAGAAACAGGTGTGGGAATAATTCTTTCAACAGCTCTTAAATCTCTTATTGCAGGGACTATTGGGTATACAAATGGATGCAATATTACTCACTCCATTTCATGGATCTTTTAACTGCTTCTTTCCATTTTTTATACATATTTTCTCTTTTTTCTTCTTCAATCAGTGGCAAAAATCTTTTGTCCAGATTCCACTTTATTTCTTCTTTACTTTTCCATACACCAGTTGCAAGTCCTGCAAGATATGCGGCACCTAATGCCGTTGTCTCGGTAATTTGCGGCCTTTCAACGGGAATACCAAGGATATCCGCCTGAAATTGCATTAAAAAGTTATTGTTAGATGCTCCTCCATCTACTCTCAAAGTCCCCATATTTATCCCAGATTCTTTTGCCATAACCTCAAGAACGTCTCTAGTTTGATACGCTATAGATTCAAGTACTGCTCTAACAATATGTGCTTTTGTTGTACCACGTGTTATTCCAATTAAAAGTCCCCTTGCATACATATCCCAATACGGTGCACCAAGTCCTACCATAGCAGGGACAAAATAAAGTTCTCCTGAATCAGGCACAGACATGGCAATTTCTTCAGTTTCGTATGCAGCATCAATAAGTTTTAAGTTATCCCTTAACCATTGCACAGCAGCTCCTGCTATAAAAATACTTCCTTCAAGTGCATATTCTACTTTTCCGTCAACACCCCAAGCAATTGTTGTAAGCAATCCAGAATTGGAATAATAAGGTTTTTCTCCTGTGTTCATTAATATAAAACAACCCGTACCATATGTGTTCTTTATCATCCCTTTATCAAAACACGTCTGACCAAAAAGCGATGCCTGTTGATCCCCTGCATCACCAGCAATTGGAATCTTCCCACCAAAAATATCCGTATATCCGTACACCATGCTAGACGGCACAGGTGTTGGTAAAATACTTTTTGGAATATCTAATATTTCTAAAATTTCTTCATCCCACTGTAACGTATTAATATTAAACAACATAGTTCTCGATGCATTAGAGTAGTCGATAACGTGTACTCTTCCACCTGTTAAATTCCAAATAAGCCAAGAATCTACTGTTCCAAATAAAATATTACCTCTTTTTGCGTCTTCTTTTACTCCTTCAACGTTATCTAAAATCCACTTGATTTTTGTTCCAGAAAAATACGCATCAACTACTAATCCCGTTTTTTCTTTAATTAATTTTTCATATCCTTTTTCTTTTAAATCATCACAAATTTCAGCTGTTCTTCTACATTGCCAAACAATTGCGTTATACACAGGCTTCCCTGTTCTTTTATCCCAAAGGATTGTCGTTTCCCTTTGGTTGGTAATACCTATTGCCGCTATATTTTCTACACCTACTGTATCAACTGCTAACTTTGCCACTTCTATTTGTGAATTTAGAATATCAAATGGATCATGTTCTACCCATCCCGGCCTTGGATAAATTTGTCTATATTCTTTGTTTTTCACAAAAACATCTTTCCCACTTTCATCGAACAAAATAGCTCTGGAACTTGTAGTTCCTTGATCAAGTGCCAATATGAACACCATATCCCCCCTTGCTTTTTCAATCCTTTTTTAACACTGTTCGTGTGGCAACAAGATTTGCGCCCGTTGACAATATATCATTAATTATTATATCACCTCGCTTTACTGGAGCTTTTATTTTCAAACCTTTAATATATTCTATTATCTCATGCAACATTTTCTTTGGAACTGGTTTATCAGTTTTTGCAGAAACAAGTTCCATTACCCCATCTTCAACTTTTACACTAATAGTAAGTATTCTTTTTGGATTAGTAACCTCATTTTTTGCATATTCCAACCCCCTTGGGCAACGATTACCCTCAACTTTTATTTCACCATTTACAAATACCGTCAACTCACAACCAATAGGACACGATATACATGTCATTTTTTTAATCAATTTCATTCACCTCCACGGTGACATTTGGACCAAAATTGTTAAAATCCTTTACAACTAAATCTATCATCTCACTTGGTCTAATCCGCCAATTAAATTTCCTTATTACTTTATTATCAAACTTTAAAATGGATTTCTTAAAACTCTTTAGAGGCCTTAAATAAATTTTGAAAGATTTTTCTTGTGAAAATCTTTGCGGAAGTAATACTCCTACATTTTGCCCCCTTAAAAACCTTTTATCTGAATTTGGTAATCTTTCGCCTTTTGAAATTAGTGCCGCATAATACCCTGCTATTTTTCCCTCTTCGTATACAAAGTCTACAAGATCATGGATAGCCACGTTATTTCCCGCTGCAAATATCCACTTAATACTAGTTCTCATAAATTCATCTATTATAGGACCTCTATTTATGGGATCCATTTCAACAAACCCTTCTATTAACTCATTTTGTGGGATTAATCCCACCGAAGTAACCAACGTATCCACTTTGATTCTTCTTTCCGTACCTGGTATAGGCTTTTTATTTTCATCTACTTTTGCAATAGTTACCGCATTAAGTCTCTGAGCCCCATGAATTTCAACTATTGTATGACTCAACCAAAGTGGTATTTCAAAATCCTCCAAACATTGTACAACATTTCTAATAAGTCCACCTGGTTCTGGCATAATTTCCACTACACCTACAACATCCATTCCCTCTATTTTCAACCTTCTTGCCATAATAAGTCCTATATCGCCTGATCCTACAATTAAAACTTTTCTACCTGGCAATCTGTTATAAATATTCACCATTTTCTGTGCCACACCTGCAGTGTATACACCAGCTACCCTTGAACCAGGTATTTGCAAAGAACTAAGAGGTCTTTCTCTTGCTCCAGTTGCCATAACAAGGGCCTTTACTTCAAAAATAACTAATCCCTCTTCAGATAAAGTTACAACTTCTCTTGTCTTTGGTTTTATCTCCAAAACCGTGTAATTAGGGCGTATAACATCTTCCTTTAATTCATCCCACATTCTTTCCATAAACTCTGGACCTGTTAGTTCTTCTTTGTAAACGTGTAATCCAAATCCATTGTGTATACATTGGTTTAAAACACCTCCAGTACTCCTATCACGTTCCAACAATACAGTTTTAACACCTTCTTTTGTAGCCGAAATTGCAGCAGCAAGGCCTGCTGCACCACCACCTACGATTAACACATCCACCTTTTCTCTTCTCATACTCTCACCTTGCCATCCATTATCCAGGATTTTTCATAATTTAATTTTATTTCTTCTATGGGGATATTTAACTCTCTAGAAATTATTTCCATAATCTTCAAACTACAAAAACCACCTTGGCATCTTCCAAAAGATGCCCTAGTTCTAAATTTAACACCGTCCAAAGTTCTTGCGCCCCTTCTAATCGCCTCTACTATCTCTCCTTCTGAAACATTATTACAAAAGCATACTGTTCTTCCAAATCTTGGATCTTTTTTCACCAATTTTTCCCACTCTTCTAATCCAACCTCTTTTATATTCGGTATCTTCTTTCTATAAGGATTAAAATGTTTTTTTCTTTGTAAATTAATCTTTAGGTCTTCTGGAAAAATCTTTTCCACTACATATTTAGCTATTGCAGGTGCAGCAGTAAGTCCTGGGGATCTTATACCCGCAACATTTACAAATCCCCAAACCTTTGTAGGTCCAATAATAAAGTCTTTCTCCTTTGTCTCAGGTCTTAAACCCGCAAATGTTTTTATTGTATATGAAATATCAATCTTTGGTACCAATTTTTTTGATTTCACATATACCTCGTCTAATCCTTCCCTTGTCGTTGATAAATCGTACTTCTTCTCCTTTGGTAGATCAACTGCGTTAGGACCTAACAAGATTCCACCATCTACCGTTGGCACAACAAGAATTCCTTTTGATTTTTTAGTAGGCGTTGGAAAGATGACACTATTTACAAGTCCTTTTAATTTTTTGTTTAATAATATATATTCTCCTTTTCTGGGAAATATTTCAAAATTTGCGACTTTCACCATCTTTGCAATTTCATCTGCAAACAATCCCGCTGCATTTATTATCACATCAACTTTATACTCTGCCTTATCCGTAATAATTTTTGAAACTTTCCCATCCTTTACTACAATATCTTTTACACTTTCACCAAGGTGTAGCATAGCACCATTTTCAACTGCATTTTCAATTGCAGCCATCGCCACATCCCACGGCTCAGTTATACCTGCAGTGGGACACCACAAAGCGGCAATGACTTTATCACTTAAATTTGGCTCCTTCTTCTTTAATTCTGTTTTTTCCAAGATTTCCAAGTCTTCTACTTTGTTTTCTCTTCCTTTCTTTTTTAACTCTTTTAAATACTCTACATCTTCTTCTTTAAACGCCACAACAAATGATCCCACACGTTTGAAACTAACATCCAACTCCTTTGCTAGATCATCGTAAAGCTTGTTTCCATATGATGCAAACATTGCCCGCACTGATCCAGGTGGATCATCGTACCCTCCATGTACTATCGCAGAATTTGCCTTTGTAACACCCCAACCAATATCAGGTGCTTTCTCAACAATATGTACTTCAACATCGTACTTTGAAAGTTCTCTAGCTATAAGACTACCTGAAATGCCTGCACCTACAATAAAGATTTTCATAATAACACCTCCATAACAAAAAGAGCCATATACCACATATGTGGTATATGGCATCTCCTATTCTCCTGCCTAAAATCTATTAACTTTCTATTTAAATTATATCACATTTTATTTTTATATTTTAACGATTTTTGCCTTTTCATTTTGTATAATTTTTCATCTGCTTTTTTATACGCCCTCTCAAATTGACTATATTGTGAAATACCGTAGGAAAAATCCAAATTTATTTTACGTTTCACCTGTAGTCTAATTTTTTCTATTAAATCTTTTGGATCCTCAAAATACGTTATTATGGCAAATTCATCTCCACCAAGTCTTATAAAATAATCCTTTTCTGGTAAATTTTCTACAACTATCTTGGAAAAATCTTTTAGTACCCTATCCCCATATTCGTGTCCATATCTGTCATTTAGCCCCTTAAAATCGTTCAAATCTATTAAAATAAAACACCCACCGGGTCTCAACTTATCAATTATCTTTCTATTGTATGCCCCGGTTAAAGGATCAGTTAACACTTCTTCTGTTAAAAGACTATGTTCTAATACTACTCTTTTAAAATCTCTAGAAATCATAATGATAACAGAAATTGCAGATGCTGAAAATGCATATCCTGTAAGCAATTCCCTTACAGAAGGATAAAACAACAAAATAATTGTATGGATAACAGATATTGCGGAAAAAACAGAAGAAAAGTACAACCACTCAACTTTTAAATAAAACACTCTAATTGCAGCATATATTAAAAAGAAAATCATAATAATATTTGAAATTTGCGTTATTTTCACATAAAAAACAAAATCATACGACATAGAAACTAAAAATAAAATAGGCACAAATACGTAAACTATCCATTTTGAAACGAAAAAATTTCTTTCATACACTTCAACAGCATAAATGTAAAAAACTATAGAGCTATACGTTGCAAGAGAGATTACCTTTAAAAACAGAAGATAAAAATTTGGGTTAAACATAGTTTCACGTACACCAAAATGAAAAAGATGCAAAGCGGTAAAAAGCAAAAAAATTCCAAAACTTAAGTATGAAATTTTCAAATTTCTATCTTTAATAGAACTTCCAAAAATCCACGAAACAATAGCCGAAATCAAACTTATACCAATTGAAATATAAACAAATTTTTCTTTGAAAAACTCCTTGTATATAACATACCTTGTTGCTATTTTGTAATTTGTTAGAAATGGAATATTTGCCAAACCCACATCGTATATTCCGAAAATCTCAATAATTAGCTCATTTTCTTCTTTTAAATTTTTCAATTCTATCTTAAAAACTTTATTCCAAATATTAGCAGTTTCATCACCAAACTTATATACAAGCTCTCCATTTAAATATACTTTCAACATATTTCCCGAAATGCGATTAATCACTAAAGTATCATATCCCACATTCTTAAAGTGGGACTTTAGAGTAACACTCTTTGCTTTTCCAGTTGCATTATAAAAAGGAAGAGAAAGATCAAAGTTTAAATCCATTCTCTCTTTTGGTGGCGAAATATTTAACAAAAAAGAAATAAAAAAATACAAAGCTAATGCTAAAAATACGCTATAGATTACCTTTTTAATCTTCTCTCCCCCCAAGGTATTATAACATAGAACAAAATAATATCTACTTTAGTCAAAATTATACGGAAAAGGGGGTGAAAAAATGAGAATAAACAACAACATCAATTTATGGATCACCCACCGGCTTTTATCGATTCAAAACCAAAACAGAACAAACCTAGCTGAAGTAAGTGATGCACAAAAGCTTCTTACATCGGATATTTCAGGGGCAACAATATATGAAAGGATGAAAAGCCAAATAGAAGGATATGGAAAAGTAATTGAAAATATCTACAGTGGTGTAGATATGTTAAATTCAGCAGATTCTGCTCTTTCGTCAATCCAAGATAACCTACAAAGAATGAGGGAACTTGCACTGCAGGCCTCAAATGGAACATTGACAGAAAACGAACGTTCCGCTCTAAACGAGGAATACAATCAATTGTTAAATCAGATTAATGATACGATTAAAAATACCCAATTTAATAACAAACAGCTTTTAAATGGTGAAATTGAGAATCTAAAAATTACCATAAATCCAAATGGTGAATCGGAAAGTATAACAATTCCAGATGTAACCCCTACAACACTTGAAGATTCAAACTTACTAAGTGTGGAAAATGCGCAAAGCACATTAAAAAAAATAGATGATATTACTTCTAATATATCAAATATAAGGAGCAACATAGGTGCACATGTAAATTCTCTAAAACAACATGGTTCTGTTGCAGCAAGTGCCCTTGAAAATATTACATCAAATGCAAGTATAATACACGATACAGATATAGCAAAAACGTTGCTGGAAATAACTAAAAATAATATATTAACTCAAAACCTTCTCTCACTCTCCACCCAGTCAAACGTATCTGCTTGGTCTGTGTTAAGGCTTCTTGGATGACTCGGAAAAATAAAAAAAGAGCCGGATGCTTCCGGCTCTTTTGTTTTTGGTGCCGAGGGCGGGACTCGAACCCGCATGGGGCGTCAACCCCAGTTGATTTTGAGTCAACCGCGTCTCCCAATTCCGCCACCTCGGCATCGCATTAAATATTTTAACATATATTAAAGCAATGTCAATAAATCTTTTTTAGACAAAATTTTCCAATTTTTATCTTCATCGTATACAATTTCGACAATTTTTACATTTTCATCTGAAAAAATATCCGGTATTAAATGTTTGTCTATATCCGTAAGGTTTGCATTTAAAATATCTTCCTTTTTGATCCAAAGTAGTTTTCCTTCATCGCTCTCTTTTACATCATTTGAAAATACATCTCCTCTAAAGACAAATAAGATCCAATTGTAATTTTTAGGACCAATTTCGGTAGTCACCATTCTCAACCTCAAATTATGTAACTTCAATCCCGTTTCCTCAAAAAATTCTCTTACCATTGCTTTCTCAATTTCTTCCCCATTTTCCACCTTTCCACCAGGTGGTACCAAAAAGTTTGCAAATGGTTCTTTGTTTCTAGAAATAAATAACACTTTGTCATTGTATTCTGCATAACACATAACGGCCAATTTTTGCTCTTCATTCTTTCTTATTTTTCCTATAACTTTAGAATAATCAACATTCAAAAATGCCTTTTTTATCTTTTCTTTTTCATCAACATGGATAAATTTTATACCTACTTTTTCACACGCCTTGTCATTTTCAGAATCACCTATCATAACACAATCTTTTGGGCTGATAGATAAAGTTTGTATTATCTCTTCAAAAAATCTAGGGTCTGGTTTTGCATAGTGCGCATTTTCCATAGAAGTTATATAGAAAAAATCACCTGGGTTTAAATCTACAAATTCAATTCTTTTTTCCACTGCAACTTTTGGAAAAAGTGGATTTGAAGCAAAAATAACCTTGTTATTTGTGTTCTCTATTAAGTCCACCAAAAATTGATTTTTTCTTATTATTTTTTTCAAATTCAAAAATTTTTCATCGTAAAACTCAAAAAATAAATCTTTCCAATATTTTCTTGACCGATTACTTTTATTAGAAATCTCATCCAAAAACCTTTCAAATAAATTCTTGGAAGTATTTAAATTGGACAAAATTTCATTTATACTTTCCATTACCAAAACCATCAACTTTTTTGAATCTATATTGGAAAAATCTGAGAGTAACTTAAAATATTCTTTCATAAACTCCTTTTCATCGTTTTTTATTAAAGTTCCATCGTAATCTACAAAAATGTACATGTTTTTTCTCCCCCTTATTTATATTATAATTATTAGTGGTGATATTAATGAAAAAAGGGATATATTTACTCTTTATAACAGTAAAAAAAGACATTAAAGTAAAAGTTGGATCTCTTGGAGAAATTAAAATAAAAAATGGACTATACGTTTATGTAGGTTCTGCTCAGAATAATCTAGAACAAAGGATAAAAAGACATACTTTAAAAGAGAAAAAACTCTTTTGGCATATAGATTATATCACTTCACACCCCTATGTAGAAATTATCGGTGCAATACTCATAAATGGTCCAAAATCACTTGAGCCTAATATTGCATGCAAACTTTCTCAAAAATTTCCACATATAAAGAAATTTGGTGCAACTGATGATAATGCGTGTAATTCACACCTCTTTAAAATTATATAGGGTGTTTATTATCTTGAAAAAAATAAGATACACCTTAGAAACACACTATCAATTTTTTATGATAGAATTATGATGAATTATTTTAAGGAGGAAAAAATATGGCACAAAAATTTTGTTCCTTTTGTGGGAGATCTGCAGACAAGGTAGAAAAGCTAATAGCCGGACCCGGAAATGTATACATATGCAACGATTGTGTGGAAATCTTCCACGACATACTTTATGAAGAAAAACAAGCAATCCCTCAAAAGAGGGAAAGAGAAGAACTTCCAAAACCATCACAAATAAAAGCAGAACTTGATAAATACGTCATTGGTCAAGAAAGGGTTAAAAAAATACTTTCTGTTGCCGTATACAACCATTATAAGAGAGTTTTTTCAAACTTAGATTTTGACGATGTAGAAATAGAAAAATCAAACGTAATATTGATAGGCCCCACGGGAAGTGGAAAAACCTTAATTGCAAGAACACTTGCAAAGATACTTGATGTGCCCTTTGCAATAGCAGATGCTACTCCGCTTACTGAAGCAGGATACGTTGGTGAAGACGTGGAGAATGTTATCCTAAGGTTACTTGAAGTTACAAATTTCGATGTAGAACGCGCACAATACGGTATTATATACATAGACGAAATAGACAAAATTGCAAGGAAATCCCCAAACCCATCTATAACAAGAGATGTATCAGGAGAAGGGGTACAGCAGGCACTATTAAAGATCGTGGAAGGTACTATAGCCAACGTCCCACCACAAGGTGGCAGGAAACATCCGTATCAAGAATTCCTAAAAGTAGACACATCAAATATACTATTCATAGTAGGTGGAGCATTTGATGGGATTGAAGAAATTATAAAAAGGAGAATACAAAGCAGCGCTCTAGGTTTTAACGCTCCAATAAAAAGTAAAAAAGAAATGAAACTTGGTGAAATACTTTCACATATAACCCCTGAAGATTTAGTACAATATGGATTAATTCCAGAATTTGTTGGAAGATTCCCCGTTATTGGCACACTTGAAGACCTTTCAGAGAAGGAAATGGTAAAGATACTTACAGAACCTAAAAATGCCATTTTAAAACAATACAAAAAATTGTTCTTAATCGATAACGTTGAGCTTGAAGTTACCGAAGATGCGCTCTATGCTATTGCAAAAAGAGCAACAAATAGGGGAACAGGAGCACGTGCATTAAAGAGTGTATTTGAAGAGGTAATGATAGACGTAATGTTTGAATTACCTGATCTCAAAAACATAGAAAAGATTATAGTAAATGAAGCATGCGTTACAAAAAAGGAAAAACCAAAACTTATAGTCAAGGAGTCTGCATAAATGATTGTTTTGGGTATAGAAACTTCTTGCGATGAAACCTCAGTTGCTATATTAAAAGATGGAAAAATCCTAAGCAACATAGTATCCTCGCAAGTTGAAATACATAAAAAATTTGGTGGTGTTGTACCCGAAGTTGCGGCGCGACACCACCTTTCAAATTTACCGATCATCTTTAAAACGGCAATAAAAAAAGCAAATATTTCACTAAAAGATATAGACTTGATCGCAGTAACACAAGGCCCTGGACTAATTGGTGCATTACTCGTTGGGATATCTTTTGCAAAGGGTCTTGCTTTGAAATTAAACAAGCCTATATTCGGTGTTAACCATATTATTGGACACGTGTATGCAAATTACATTACATATCCAGAGCTCACCCCACCCTTTATAGTATTAATGGTATCGGGAGGTCATACTGAAATTTTGAAAGTAACAAAAGATAAAATAGAAGTTTTGGGAAAAACCTTGGATGACGCCGCAGGTGAAGCATTTGATAAAGTTGCAAGAATATTGGGATTAGGATATCCCGGTGGTCCTGAGATTGAAAAGATAGCAAAATTTGGAAATGAAAACAAATTCAATTTCCCAAAACCTTTGTACAACTCCAAAGATTACAATTTCAGTTTTTCAGGACTTAAAACTTCCGTACTATACACTGTAAGAAAATTAGACGACATTCCAGTTGCTGATATTGCCGCCTCTTTCCAAAAGGTTGTAACGGAAATACTTTTGCACAAAACTTTTAAAGCCGCACAAGAAAAAGATATCCATACGGTAGTGCTTGCAGGTGGAGTTGCGGCAAACAAATACCTTAGAAAAAAAGCACAAGAAAAGGCACAAAAATTGGGGATAAACATACTTATACCACCACTTGACTTTTGTACGGATAATGCCGCAATGATAGCTATGGCGGGATATAAATTGTTTGATGGAAAATCAAATATTCACATAGATGCTATTCCAAATCTCAAGCTCTAAAAAAGATAATTTCAACAATTACACCTTTATCCTTTTCGGACAAAACTACCATTTTATCCGAATATCTTTTTATATTTGGAAGTCCCATACCAGCACCAAATCCAAGCTCTCTTACGTGATCAGGTGCCGTTGAAAATCCCTCTTTCATTGCAAGTTCTAAATTTTCTATACCTTTTCCCTTATCTTCTATCCTTACAACAATACTATCATCTTTAATAAAACAGTAAATTTCACCTGTACTTCCACTATGAATCACAACATTTGCCTCTGCTTCATACACACTTATTGCAATACGTCTTACAAGTTTTTCTTCTATTCCTTTTGAAAGAAGAAATTTTTTCAATTGCGCTGCACCTATTCCAATAGAATTAATGTCGTAATAATCTATTTTAAAATAAAAATCACTGTCATTTTTATTTATATTAACTCCTGTAATTAGTGATTTTTCCACATCTTCATCGAGGGCTTTTTTTCTTCTTTCATCGTGTAAATACAAAATACCCAATTTTAATGCAACCGCCTTCAAAATATCATTTTTCGTCACAATTCCCACTAACTTTCCAATTTTGTCTACAACTGGAAATCTACCATATCCGTATTTTTCAAATAATTCTATAACATCTCTTAAAGTATCATCCAAATTAACAGTAACAACTCTTTTGGTCATTTGCTCTTCAACAAGACTTTCAAGCTGATTTTTTTCAATACTCCTTATTATATCCTCAATACTGATAATCCCTATAACCTCTTTCTGGCTGTTTACAACTGGTACCCCTGATATCCTTTTTAATCTCAATATTTCCTTAACCTGTGCAATTGTCCTATTGGGTAAAACATAAATAACATCGCTATTCATAAATTCAACGACTTTCATATGTGAAAATATCGACTGCACCTTTTCCAATATATCCATACTTTACACCTCTTTAAAAGAATAATAGGGGGAACCTCCCCTATTATTTTACACCAAAAATGTACTTAAATATCTCCAAATTCTTTCCGAATATTATCGTTCCATCTTTAAAAATTTCATCGTATGCACTTAAGCTTCTCCATAAATCAAAAAATTTCGGATTTTTCTTGAACGCCAACGCATATATTTTCGTTGCACTGGCTTCTCCTGTACCTTTAATAATTTCCGCTTGACTCTTTGCTTGGGCTAAAATAACGGTAACCTTTTTATCCGCTTCTGCACGTATCTTTTGTGCCTCTTTTTGCCCCTCTGCTCTGATTTGCGCAGCTATACTATACCTTTCTGCTTTCATTCTTTCATACACCGACCTAACATTCTCAGTCGGAAGATCCGCATGCTTCACCCTAACATCAACAACTTCTATTCCAAAATCCTTTAAATCTTCTCTTGAAAGCAACGTAACTTCTTTCAAAAAATTTGCCCTCTTATCGGAAATAATCTCATCAAAAGTGTGCTTTGCAAAGACATTTCTTATGTGAGAATATACTATATCATCTATCCTTGATTCTGCTAGAAAAATTGTTTTCATGGTTTCAATAAATTTTTTGGCATCATTTATTTTCCACAAGGCATACGTATCTACAATAAGCGTTTTTTTATCCAGCGTTATTATCTTTTCAGGTTCTATATCGTACAACAATATCCTCTTTTCAAACTTTACCACATTATCCACAAACGGCATTTTAAAATGAACACCAGGTGTTGGATAAACCTTTAGAATCTGTCCAAACCTTAACACTACTGCCTGTTGTGTTTGATCTACAACAAACATGGAGAGGGATAAAAAGATCAAAGCAATCACTAATATTGAAATAAACGTAATTGACTTTTTCATTTTGTACCACCACCAATCAACTCGTTGACATCTAACAACTTCAACGCTCCACTGTCATCTAACACAAATACATTCTTCGTATTTGAAAATACCTCTTCTAACTTTTCAATTAACAATCTTTTCATTGTAATATCTGGTGCTATTTCGTATTCTTTTAAAACGCTTAAAAACCTATTTGTTTCACCTTCTGCTTCTAATATTTTTTCCTTTGCATAGGCTTCGGCCTTTCTTAGTATCTGTTCTGCTTCACCTTCTGCTTTAGGTACTATATCATTTGCATATCTATTTGCTTCGTTTATAAACCTTTCTTTATCCTGTTTGGCATTGTTAACATCGTCAAATGCCTCTACTACTTGATTGGGAGGAGCAACTTCTTGTAAATACACTTTGTTAATCAAAATTCCCGATTCGTATTCATCTAGAATTTTTTGTACTTCTTCTGCAGTTTCTATGGCAATTTTATCCCTTTCAACGGTTAGAACATCGTCAATATTCCTTACCGCGACCCTTTCCCTTAAAACAGATTCAGTAGTAAACCGCACTATATTCTTTCCATTAATTATGTTAAATGCAAACTTTACCGGGTCCTTTATCTTATACTGCACCGCAACTTCTACACTAATAATATTTCCATCACCTGTCAACATCAAAGATTCTTCGGGAATTGTTCTATAACTTACACCACTGCGCGATTCAATAGTTCTAAACCCTATTTCTTCCTTTCTTATTGTCTCTACATCAACAATAACATGAGACTGTATTGGATAAGGTAAATGATAATGCATACCTGGTCCCGTTGAATGTGTATATTTACCAAATGTCTTTATCAAAGCAACTTCAGAAGGCCCTACTTGATATACTCCTGTTCCCAAAAAGATTAAGATAATAACAATTAAAACTATCCATACGGTTATTTTCTTCCACATTTAACCACCTCCAAAATAATAAGGGGGATTCCCCCTTATTCTTAAAATTCCACAAATTTATCTTTAGGAGCACCACATACAGGACACTTTTCAGGTGCTTCATCTTCTACTGTATATCCACAGATTGGACATATATAAATCTTTTCTGCAGGATAATCTTCTCCTTTTTCAACTAACTCTTTGGCTTTCTTGTACATCTCTGCGTGTATTTTTTCCGCTTCAAGTGCATAATTTGTGCTTCTTACCGCTTCCTTTTCCTCTTGAAATTCCGCTGCATTTTTGTATACGGGATACATCTCCTCGATTTCAAAAGTCTCTCCATCAATACAGCTTTGTACATTTTCTTTCATATCATCGGAGAGTTTTTTTAATACCTTAAAGTGATTTTTGGCATGAACATACTCAGCATATGCAATAGCTTTAAAAAGTTTCGAAAGCTTTATTAACCCCTTCTTTTCCGCCTCTTCCGAAAAAATCAAGTATTTCATATGTGCCATGGATTCACCTGCAAAAGCAGCTTCTAAAAACTGTTTTGTCATATCTCTCATTATTTCACCTCCCACAACTCATTATATCATTTTTTCTCAATTAAATTCAAATCACCAAGTTTTAAGAACAGTTTATCAAGATTTTTTAAAAATGCTAATCTGTTCATACGTATATCATCCTGTTTAGTCATTACAAAGACGTTATCAAAATAATTGTCTATATATGTTCTAAATTCTATTAAATAAGAAAGCGCCGCTTTGAAATCTAATTTTTCCAATGATTCTAAAACTTTTGGCTTTACTTCGATATATTTGTTAAATAAATCTTTTTCCGCTTTATCGAGAAACTTTGTACTATCAAAATCGAATGAATTGTGTTTTTTGGATATATTGTGAACTCTCTCAAACCCCGTAAGAAGTGTTTTAAATTCTTCTTTATCCACAATGTTCATTAACGCATCAGCAATTAATCTTCCCCTAAGCGGTCTTTTCCAGAATTTTTTTACAGCTCTTGCAATATCATACCTTGCGGATGTGTTAAATAATTCGTATCTTGTTTCAAAAAATTCAAATAATTCTTTCGGGATTTCTTTTTCAAATAACGAAGAAGAAAATTTTATAAGTTCTTCTAAATCTATATCCCAAGAAAAATGTACAGCAATATCAAATATCGTATCCACCTTTTTTCTCAATCCAAAAGGATCCTTTGATCCAGAGGGAATATTACCCACTATGAAATTTCCCACAATTGTATCTAACCTATCCGCTATGGCAACTATTGCGCCTGAAACATTTTTTGGAACATCTTTGTAATGTTCTTCTATTCCCAATGCCACATTGTAATCTTCTCCATCTTTTAGCGCATATATTCTTCCCATTACACCTTGCAATTCAGGAAATTCGTATACCACATTAGATGCAATATCTGCTTTACATAAATAAGCTGTTCTTAAAACCCTCTTTTTATCTGAAAAATCTATTTTTAAATCATCTGATAATTTCTCCGAAATTTTTTGAATTCTTTCAACTTTATCCATTAGAGTTCCAAGTGATTTTTGAAAAACTATATCTTTCAAACTCTCATTAAACTTCTCAAGGGGTTTTTTTAAATCTTTTTGGTAATAATACCTTGCATCTTCTAATCTCGCATTGACAACCTTTTCATACCCTTTTCTTATTAACTCTATTTTACCATTTGGTGAATCAATAAAAGAAAGGAACTTATTTGTAATTTTGTCATTCTCATATACAGTAAACGATCTTTGATGATGCTTTATTGTAGTTGTGATTAGCTCTTCAGGAAGTGAAAGATATTTCTCCAAAAATCTTCCCTCAAGTAAAATGGGATATTCCGTTAAAGTTACTACTTCATTTATTAAATCATCATCTAGGCTTGACTTGTATTTTTTCAAACTTTCAAGAACTTTCTCCTTTCGTTCCGTATGCAATGCTATTACTTTTAATTCCCTTAACTTTTCAAGATAATCTTCCACTCCTTTTATTTCCACAATGTTATTTTCTACAAACCTATGTCCATACGTTCTATTGGATGCTTTTATTCCAAACAATTCAAATTCCAAAACATCTCCATTGTAAACGGATAAAACCCAATGCGGAACTCTAACAAAGGAAAATCTTCCGTCCCCCCATCTCATCGGCTTTTTAAAACTAAGGCTGTAAATAATTCCAGGGATTTTTTCCTTTAACAATTCTCTTGCGCTTTTTCCCTCAATTTTCTTTGATATAAATACGTAGTTATCTTTAATCTTTATATCCTCAATACTTGCATTATTTGATTTTAAAAAACCATTTAACGCCTTTGTAGGATTGTTGTTTTCGTCAAAAGCTATATTTTTTGAAGGTCCTCTTCTTTCAATTATCTTATCCTTTTGTTTTTCGTCCACTTTTAAGACAAAAAAACCAAACCTTCTTGGAGCATAAAAAACTGTTAAACCTTCGTAATTTAACCCTTCGCTTTCAAAAAAATCCTTAACCTTTTGATAAAGTTGTATCAAAATGTTATTTACCTCTGTTGTAGGAAGTTCCTCGAGACCTATTTCAAATATATACATTACTCCTCACCTTCCTCGTACTCTATAAATCTTTTTGCACACAATGTCGCCATACTTCTAATATCCCTTATGTAATTTTGCCTCTGTGCAACACTAATTACATTTCTAGCATCAAGTAAATTAAATGTATGCGAACACTTGATCAATTGTTCATAAGCAGGTAAAAAGAGATTATCTTCTATTAAAGCTTCAAATTCTTTTCTGTATATTTCATATAACTTGAACAATTTCTCTACATCTGCTTTTTCAAAATTGTACACGGAAAATTGTCTTTCATTTTCCAAAAATAGTTCACCGTATTTTACATCTTTATTCCACATTACATCATAGACATTATTCACACCTTGTAGATACATAGCTATTCTCTCAATCCCATACGTTATCTCAAGTGGTATTTTTCTTAAAGAAATTCCACCTACTTGTTGAAAATAGGTAAATTGGGTAATTTCCATACCATCTAACCAAACTTCCCAACCTATTCCCCACGCTCCAAGTGTAGGAGATTCCCAATTGTCTTCTACAAACCTGATATCATGATCTTTTGGATTTATTCCAATACTTTCAAGAGATTTTAAATATATCTCCTGTGAATCTTCGGGATTTGGTTTTAATATAACTTGGTATTGCAAAAATCTTTGCATTCTGTTAGGGTTTTCCCCATACCTTCCATCTGTAGGTCTTCTACTTGGCTGAACAAATGCCACCTTCCAGTCTCTTTTTCTCAAAACTCCAAAAAAAGTTGAAGGGTGAAACGTACCTGCACCCATTTCCATATCGTACGGAAGGTCTATAAAACAACCTTGATTAGCCCAAAATTCATCTAATCTCCTTATTATATCCTGCAAATACACCTTTTCATCCTCCCTTATCTACCTGGAACGTATAGATTATACGTCTTTTTTAAATTACTAACAGTCATATCGGTAATGTGCACCACTTTTGTAGGATGGTAAGAAGATCCTACTCCATAGAATAAAAGGTATACCTTTCCCGCTTTTCCCACAACTATATCCACATCGGGTGTTACTACAATATCGTAATCTGTCTTTATTCTAGGTTCTTTAAAATAATAAAATTTGTATTTTGAAAGACCTGGTAAAAGTTCTCTTGAAAAATACGTCTTTTTGCCTCTTTTAACGGTAAACCAACTAGATTCCTGACCAACCACAAAGACCATAAAGTAACCTGTTCCCGGTTCATCGTAAATATTGTTTAAAACTTGCTCTAGGTCTGCGCCAAAATTTCTTAAGTAATTAACCGAAAGAATGTATTTATCAACTATGGAATTGGGGCCTAATTTTGACTCCAAATCCTTTATCTTTACTTCATAACTTTCAAGTTTTTTGTTTACGTAATTTTTCAGCGCATTATAGTCATTTAATATTTTCCTGTATCTAAAAAAATTACCAAATGCAAAAAACACAGTTATTACAAAAATCAAAACAATAGATAGCACAATCAAAAAAGGCCAAATTGATTCTTTTTTTCTCCTCATCAAACCACCTTCCTGCTTTTATCTACAAGCGCCAGTGCCTTTAGCAAAAAACCCACCATTAATCCAAAAATAAACGTAGATGTCCCACCATAACTGATAAAAGGTAAAGGGATACCTGTAACTGGCATTATACCTATGTTCATACCGATATTTTCAAATACGTGAAAAACAAAAACAGCGAGAATCCCAACAGAAACTAATTTCCAATAATCATCTTTATAGTATTTCATTTTTGAAAAAACCCTTAAGACTATTAAAATATATCCACTCAATAATACTACGCTTCCCAAAAAACCAAACTGCTCTCCTATTGCGGAAAATATAAAATCCGTTTCCATTTTTGGCACATAATATCCTTTAACAGCTGGTGAAATTAGATATCCATTTCCAAATAATCCACCAGACCCTATCGCACTCCTTGACATTATAACGTTGTATGCCGCACCTTTTGCGTATTTTTCAGGATTTAAAAATGATAAAATCCTGTTTCTCTGATAATCTTTCAAGAAAAAAAAGTATACAATAGGTATCATAGTAAAACCCGTTCCTATAAGTGGTAATATTATCTTTAAAGATACTCCTGAAAAATACAACAATATAAACCAAATAAACAAGTGCAAAATCGTCATTCCCAAATCAGGTTCCTTTAAGATAAGAAAAACGGGAATTAATGTAGCTACAATAGAAATAAATATACTTTTTACATCTCTTTTTAAAAAGATATAACTTAATAAAAGTATCAAAGTAAGTTTTGAAAGTTCAGATGGTTGAAAAGAAACTCCAAAAATTCTAAACCATCTAATTGAACCATATATTCTTGTTCCAAAAAATAACACAGCTAAAAGTAAAATAGTTGATAAAAAATAAAGCAAAAATATCATTTTACGTAAAAAATTCTCTTTTAAAAAATATACAGATATAGCGCCAAATGCAGCTAAAAAATCCCAAATAAGCTGTTTTAAAAAAAGTGTCTTTGAAACACTATACAGGTTTAAAAGACCAAAAATCATTAAAATTACCATGAAAAGAAACACTACTAAATCAAAATTTTTATTTTCTTTCACCACACATCACCCAAAAAATTATATCACAAAATTTAAACTAATTAGTTAAAAAAAGTTATTGACATCAAGAACATATTATGTTAAAATGTGACTTGCGAGGCGACGTGGCCAAGCGGTCTAAGGCGGGGGTCTGCAAAATCCCTATTCGTGGGTTCAAATCCCACCGTCGCCTCCAAAAGGAAGTGGGCTCGTAGCTCAGTTGGCAGAGCGTCCGGCTCATAACCGGATGGTCGGGGGTTCGATTCCTCCCGAGCCCACCAGAAAGGGAGCTTAAGCTCCCTTTATTTCTGAAGTCCCGTTCCGCAAGGAATTTGCGGGACCTTAATAGTCCGAGGGAGGAGGTGTAAAAATGAGGATTTACGAAACAATGTTTATTGTAAAACCAGATATTACCGAGGAAGAACGAGAAAATATTGCAAACGGTGTTGTAGAGTTTTTAAAAGAAAAACTCGGCGCGCAAGTTGACAACGTAGACAGATGGGGTATAAGGAAAACAGCATATCCACTTAAAAAGTATAACGAAGCAGATTATACCGTGGTTTATTTCAGAGGAGAGGGATTAGAACTTACGAGTCTTGAATCTTATTTCAAGGTAAGACCTGAGTTTTTGAGATGGCAAACATTCAGAAGAATAGACCTTGAAAAAAAAGAGCGTAAGCAATCAAAGAAAGTAGAGGTGTCTGAGAATCCTGAGAAGGTGGAAGAGTGAATTATAACAAGGTCGTCCTTGTTGGGCGGCTAACTAGGGATCCTGAAGCAAGACAAACGACAAATGGTACCTTGGTTGTTAATTTCACGCTTGCGGTAAATAGAGGAATAAGAAACGATGATGTAGACTTTATAAGAATCGTTACGTTTAATAAATTAGCAGAGTTTGCACAAAATTATTTAACAAAAGGAAGATTAGTACTTGTCGAAGGGAAATTAAGGATAAATAGATGGCAAACAAGTGATGGACAAAATAGAAGTACACCTGAAATTTGGGCTGATCAGGTTGTTTTTATGGAAAAGAAAAGTGACGTTATCAACGAAAGCACAGATGAAAGTGTAGTAGAATACGATGAATTATTCGATGAAAACGATAATGACGAACCACCGTTTTGATCTTTGAAAAAAAGGAGGTAATACGTATGAAATATAGAAGGAAAAAGAGAGTAAAAGTATGTAAGCTTTGTCAGGCAAAAGTTGAATACGTTGATTACAAAGATACAAAACTTTTAAGGGAATTTCTAACTGAAAAGGAAAAGATAGTTCCAAGAAGACTTACTGGAAATTGTGCAAAACACCAAAGAATGGTTAAAACGGCAATTAAAAGGGCAAGACATATGGCACTCCTACCATACGTAAAGTATTGACAAGTTCTTTGAAATAAGATATAATATTACTCGCGGCGAGCCAGCGTAGCTCAACCGGTAGAGCGATTGATTTGTAATCAATAGGTTGAGGGTTCAAGTCCCTCCGCTGGCTCCAAATATGGGTGGTGAGGTGCCCGAGTGGCCAAAGGGGGCGGACTGTAAATCCGCTGGCAGAATGCCTTCGAAGGTTCGAATCCTTCCCTCACCACCAGATTTTTTTAGTAGGAGGGAAAGGAAAAATGAGAATACAAGTTGCTTTGAAATGTAAAGAATGTGGAAATAAAAATTATTACACGACTCGCGAAAAAAACAGAAAAGAAAAACTCTCTCTTAGAAAATATTGCCCAAAATGTAACAAACACACCCAACATATCGAGACAAAAGCTTAATCCACACGCAGGGGCGTAGCTCAACTGGCAGAGCACCGGTCTCCAAAATCGGGTGTTGCGGGTTCAAGTCCTGCCGCCCCTGCCAATTTTTTTATGGGGGAGATAGCATGGAAAAACTTAGAAAATTTTTTAGAGAAGTTAAAGCAGAAATAAAAAAGACACATTGGCCAAATAAAAAAGAGTTATGGGGAGCAACAGGCGTTGTTCTAATTATTCTTTTGGTAACCGGTGTCTATTTCTTTGCACTTGATTTGATATTCTCAGGTGCATTAAGCGCCCTCTTTAAGCTTTTCTAAATTTTGAGGTGGTATAAATGAAAAAAAGATGGTATATTTTACAAACCTTGGCAGGATACGAAACATCTGCCAAAGAAAATTTGGAAGCAAAGGTAAAGGCTCAAGGACTTGAGCACGTTGTTTCTTGTGTGCTTTTACCAGAAGAAGTAGTTATCGATGCCTCGGCTAAATCAGTCGAAAGGCATATTATATCTTTAAATGCGAAAATTTTTGTATCAAATGGTGATCTTGTAAAAAAAGGAGATGTACTTGCGGAAGAACCTTCTGTTAGAGCAAGAAGAGATGGAATTGTATCTGATGTAAGAAATGCAAAAAAGATAGTTATTGAAACTTTAGACAAAAAATTCACTAAAACATATGTCATTCCTCAAAAGAATAAACCTATTACTGGATTAAAAGTCGGTGGTATGGTGAGACAAGGAATGCCCCTTTCTTCTGATGGGGAAATAATATGTGAAATCGATGGAAAAATTATTCAAACCGAAAATATGAAAAGAATCGTTGTTAGAAATTCCGTAAGTGAAGTAGATATTTATGTTGTTCCCATAGACACTTTTAATTCCGATGTTGTAAAAAAAGGGGTTCATATAAAAGCAGGACAAATAATAGCAGAACCAAAAAAGATTATGGCAAAGAGCTCCGGAAGAATTGAGATAACAGATTATCCAACGAAAAAGGAAATTAGAGTTCAAAAAGTAAAGGTTAAAAAATTGTTTCCAGGTTATATCTTTGTAGAGATGATTATGAACGATGAATTTTGGGATTTTGTTAGAACGGTCCCTGGAATAATTGATTTTGTTTCTTCTGGTGGAAGACCTCTTCCTTTAAGTGATAAAGAAGCTCAAATATTACTAAGAATCGCCGGTATAGAAGAAACACCGAAAGAAGAAAAGGCAAAAGAAGTAAAAATCGAATTTGATTTTGAAATTGGTGATTCCGTTAAAATTATCTCAGGTCCATTTGAAGGTTTTGTAGGAACTGTAAAGGAAATTAACCCAGAACACAATGAATTAAAAGTTACAGTTACCATATTTGGAAGAGAGACCCCTGTAACTGTTCATACTAGCGAAGTAGAAAAAGTTGTTTAAGTCAGTGGGAGGGTTTACCCTATAACCACAAAAAGGAGGTTGTATTATGGCAAAAAAAGTAGTTGCGCAAGTCAGGTTGCAACTTGAAGCTGGAAAAGCTACTCCGGCACCCCCAGTAGGACCTGCACTTGGTCAGCGTGGTGTTAACTTGATGGAATTTTGTAAAAAGTTCAATGCAGCCACAGCTGACAAAGCAGGAATGATTATTCCGGTTATTATTACAGTATACGAAGACAGATCATTTACATTTATAACAAAAACACCACCAGCTTCTTTCTTACTTAAGAAAGCGGCAAAGTTAAATTCTGGATCCCAAGAACCAAAGAGAAAGATTGTCGGAAAGGTTACAAGGGATCAAATTAGAGAAATAGCCGAAATTAAGAAGGAAGATTTAAACGCAAATGACATTGAAGCGGCTATGAAAATAATTGAAGGAACAGCAAAAAGTATGGGAATTGAGGTAGTAGACTAATAAATATTTAGGAAGGAGGAGGCAAAATGCCGAAGCACTCCAAGAGGTATAATGAAATCAAAAAGTTAGTTGATAGGTCAAAAGAGTACGATTTAAATGAAGCAGTAGAGCTTGCTAAAAAGGTTGCTACAGCAAAATTCGATGAAACAGTAGAACTTCACATTAAAACAAACATAGACTACAGAAAGTCAGATCAACAAATTAGAAGCACCATTTCCCTACCACATGGTACAGGAAAAGAAGTAAAAGTACTTGTATTTGCTAAAGGTGACAAGGCAGAAGAAGCAAAAGAAGCCGGTGCAGACTATGTCGGTGCAGAAGATTTGGTAGAAAAGATCCAAAAGGAAGGATTTTTAGATTTCGATGTTGCAATAGCTACTCCAGATATGATGAGGGTAATAGGAAAATTGGGTAAAATCCTTGGTCCAAGAGGATTAATGCCAAATCCAAAAGCAGGGACTGTAACAAATGATGTAGCTTCCGCTGTAAAGGAGTTTAAAAAGGGTAGAATGGAAATTAGAACAGATAAAACTGGAAACCTACACATACCAGTAGGAAAAGCATCATTTGATAATGCAAAATTAACGGAAAACATAAAATCTGCATACGAACAAGTGTTAAACTTAAAGCCCGCTGCTGTAAAAGGTACATTTATAAAAAAAGTAGTACTTTCAACAACAATGGGACCTGGTATAAAGGTAGATCCTACGACATTACAATAGAAAACTTTTACGTCAAACATAAAAAAACACCCCCGAATTGGCAAAATAAAACCAATAAAGGGGTGTTTTTCTTTTTATGCAAAAAAATAATAGATATTTAATTTTTTGATAAAAAACAAAAAAATAAAGCCCCAAACGGAGCCTCTTACCTTATCGTTTCATTTTTTGGAGCGGGCGACGGGATTTGAACCCGCGACCTCCTGCTTGGCAAGCAGGCGCTCTACCACTGAGCTACACCCGCACACTTTTTTTGGTGCGAGAGGTGGGACTTGAACCCACACGGGCCGAGCCCACTGGATTCTAAGTCCAGCGCGTCTGCCAATTCCGCCACTCTCGCCCCTCTGGTGACCCGGGCGGGATTCGAACCCGCGGCCCCCTGATTAAAAGTCAGGTGCTCTACCGGCTGAGCTACCAGGTCAATCGCTGCGAACCGATTAAAATAATATCATATCATTTTAGTTATGTCAAGTTTCTATGAGAATACAAAAGTAAAATCTAATTTAATTTTTTGTTTTTATCTTCATACATCTTCTCATCTGCAAGTTTTATTAATTCATCCAACGACTTTCCACTTACAACTTTTTGAATTCCTATTGACACACCTATACATATATCTTTATTTCCAATGTTTATCCTTTTTGAAATATGTTCTTTTAATCTTTTAACCAATACCTTTACACCTTCTTCAGAAGAATTAATAAGTAAAACAAACTCATCTCCTCCATATCTTATAAGCAAATCACCATTTTTTATTGTCCTTTTCATTCTTTCTGAAATTATCCTTAACACTTCATCCCCCATTAAATGACCATACGTATCGTTTATATTTTTGAATTTGTTTAAATCTATAAACAAAATATGCGTGTAGTTTTCAATTAAAACATCATCAAGTACTTTTCTACTATATAAGTTTGTTAAAATATCCCTATTTACATCGTTTACTTTTTCGTGTAATTTTAAATAATTGTACAAAATAAATGACAAATTTTCCGTAATCGATTTAAATATGATATCATCTGTACTTTTCTTTCTTCTTAACTTATACCAATCAATATTTAAGATACCGTAAACCTTTCCGTTATAGACTAAAGGTATTCCCACCCATGACTTTACGGAAATTTCTTTCACTTCCACCCAATAACTCTTCCCTATTACATCCTCAATATAAAAGTATTCTTTTGAAAGTATTATCTTTTTTAAGTTATTCGGTGATTGTTTTTGGAAATACTCTCCAAGTATTTCAAGAGGTTTTTCATCCAAAGTAGATGACCAAAGTAAGAACCTCCATTCCTTATTTTCCGGTGTAAAAAGAA
Source organism: Thermosipho sp. 1074 (assembly GCF_001999655.1). NCBI lineage: Bacteria > Thermotogati > Thermotogota > Thermotogae > Thermotogales > Fervidobacteriaceae > Thermosipho > Thermosipho sp. 1074. Next base: position 38,730 of record NZ_LBEX01000013.1, read on the forward strand.
AAGACCACGAATCTGCTCCAAGAAGTTTTTTTATATATTCAAACACATTGTACAAATTTTCTTTTTCATTTCTCAGGTTTTTTAGAAGTATTTCGTAAAGTACTGAAATAAATCTATTTTTTATCTGTAATTTTAAATTAAGGTTAAAACAAGATAGCTTAAAACATACATAAAAATAGTCTTTAAAAATCAAAAATACGAAAAATAAGAAAACAATAACAATATAAACCAATATATCTCTCCTCACATACCCAGTAAATCTTTATATATTCCCGGTGATGAACCTTCAATTTCAATTGCTCCAACAGTTTTTTTGTAATAATCCACTGGTCCTGCATCCCCAATTATTGCATACGCATACCCCACTCTATACATATCTTCCAAAGTTTTAAAAAGTAATATTTTGCCTATACCTTTTCCTCTGTACTCCTTCAAAACACCTATAGGTCCCAAAAAACCTCTACAAGTCGTGTCATAGCAAGAGAAACCTACAACCTTGTTAGTTTTATTTTCATAGGCAACAAACATTGAAATAGGGGGTTTTGAAAAGGATACATCTACTTCACTTGCCCATAATCTTCCAAAATTTTTCTCAATCCAATTAACCAGAAAAATCTTCTCAGGACCAATAGGTCTTTTTAGTAATATTCCATTTGGTGTTTGAATTTCAAAGTTTAAGTTGTATAATTTAACAAGTAAGTCTCCCATGATATTTCCCCCTTTTCATATTATACCATAATAATAATAATATAATACTGGAGGTGAAAACATGCATCTTTCAATGATAGTTGTAACAGACATTTTTGGTGGATTTTCCACAAAAGACTATGATCCAATAAATTGGGGTTCAAAAGAAGATAAAAAACATTTTCGAAAGATTACAACAGAAATTGGAACAGTTATAATGGGAAGAAAAACATTTGAAAGTATAGGACATCCTCTCAAAGATAGATTAAATATAATACTTACCACTCAGAAAAAAGAAAACAAAGAAAATATAATATTTACTAAAGGCTCACCAGAAAAAATTATAAAATTTTTGGAAAATCAAAAAATCCATTCTGCAGCGATTATAGGCGGAAAAAAGGTGTTTGAAGATTTTTTTCCGTTTGTAGATAAACTATATATAACAATCGAACCTATTGTACTTGAGAATGCACAAAAATTGAATTTTCCAAAAACATCATTTAAATTAGTCGCTACCAACGTATTAAATTCAAAAGGTACAATAGTACTTGAATACAAAAAACTATCCCAAAAAGACTTTCTTTAGGATTTTCGGTTCCAAACGAAATTTTGAACCCTTTCCCTGTAAAAAGTGATGCTTTTTCAAAAGGTGAATGGATAATTCACTATACATTATCTTTTCACCATTTTTCAAATTTTTTACAGTAGCTACCTTCTTCCTAAAAATTCCATCCTCAAATGGACAAGGAATAAATCCTCTAGCTTCATATACAAATATCTCAAAATCCTTGTATTTGATAGGTTCACCCAATCCCTTTTCTCCAATATTTAAAAATTCACTCATCATATTCGAAATCTCGTCAAAATCCATTCCCAATTTTGCAAATTCCCTTTCATCTTCGGCTATAATATCCACTATATTTCTATCATCATTTCCTAAAAAACCATCAGCTGTAATTACGCCCGGTTTCATGTTCTCTTGGGCTTTAATCATCTCAGGTGACATTTTCATAACTTTCAACCCCTTATGCAAATTTATCGTAATATACCTCGTTAATCCCATGTTTTTTCAATAAAGTCTCACATGCATTTATCATACCGGGGCTTCCACATAAATACCCTTCTTTTTCCGTTTCCTTATCAACCACAGTTTCCAAATACTTTACCATAACATCCGTTATAAGACCAACTTCTCCATCCCAATCTTTTTGTGGCTCAGAAAGTGCAGGAATAAAATGAAATTTATCCCACACCTTTTCAAGTTTTCTAAACAACTCCACATAAAACAGATCTTTTTCTGTCCTTGCTCCAAAGAAATACCACACATTTCTGTCTAAAATATTTCTCTCATACATATCAAAAATAATAGACTTTATTGGAGCCATACCAGAACCACCTGCAACACATATCATATCCTTTTTTGTATCCCTCATGTAAAATTCCCCAAATGGACCTATTACCTCTAATACATCTCCTTCCTTTAAATAATTATGAACATACGTTGTTGCGATACCACCTGGTACTAATCTAATTAACAACTCTATCTCATCTTTTTTACTAGGAGTTGAAGCAATTGAATACGCCCTTTGTATAGGTTGTTTTATTTTATCATACGGTGGAATTACCAATTGAACATATTGTCCTGCTTTAAAATTTATTTCTTCCGAAAGCTTTAACTTAACCTCCTTTATATCATGTGTTACATTTTCAAGTGAGATAACCGTCCCTTTAAATTTCTTCACATTAAATAATTCTTCTGGAAGTTCAATTTTTAAATTTTTCTTTACTTTTATCTGACAAGATAACCTTATATTTTGCGCAATTTCTTCTTTTGACATATACGGAAGTTCTGTTGGAAGATATTCTCCTACATCGCTTAATACTTTAACCTTACAAGCTCCACAACTTCCTCGTCCTCCACATGCTGAAGGAATAAAGATATTTTCAGATGCAAGTGTAAATAAAAGAGGTCTTCCGCCTTGAACTTTTAATTTTTTCTTACCACTGTTAATGTCAATCTCGACTTCTCCATAATTATTTACAATTGAATCCACTACAACTATCAAAGCAGAAAGTACAGCAGATATAAGGCCTACTATCAAAGGAGCAACTAATATATCCATACTATCACCTCTATTGAACATTTATCATACCGGCAAAACCTATAAAAGCCATTGCCATTATTCCAATAGTTATCAAAGTAATTCCAACACCTTTTAAGGGAGCTGGTACAGGAGATTTGTCCACCTTTGCCCTAATCGCCGAAAGTAAAACAATGGCAAGCCACCACCCTATTCCCGAACCAAAACCAAAGAAAACAGATTGAATAAGAGAATAATTCCTAAGTTGCATAAACAGAGCAACACCTAAGATCGCGCAATTTACCGTAATTAGTGGTAAAAATATACCTAAACTTATATACAAATTCGGTGAAACCCTATCTATTACCATTTCAAGTATTTGCACCACCGCTGCTATCACTATTATGTATATGATATACCTTAAATACTCTAGTTGAAATGGTACAATAATATATTTCTCAACAACCCAGTTCAAAACAGTTGTTACAGTCATAACCATTGTAACTGCCATGCCAAGACCATTTGACGATTTTAAAGACTTTGAGATAGATATAAAAGAACACATACCAAGGAAATTTGAAAGAAGAATATTACTTGTAAAAATTGAAGCAAAAAATAATACAAGTGGGTTAATATCAGGCATTATTATTCCCCCTTCCCTTTACAATCCAAATAAAGAGTGCCAACATGAAAAACGCACTAGGCGGCATAACCATAATCGTCCAATTGACAAATCCTTCTGGCATTATCCTATATCCAAACACAGTACCAAAGCCAAAAAGTTCTCTAAAAAACGCTATAACCATTAAAACCACCATATATCCCAAGCCGCTTGTAACACCGTCCCAAAACGATAAAAGGGGAGAATTCGATTGTGCAAAAGCTTCTGCTCTTCCCATAATAATACAATTAGTGATAATCAATCCAACATATGGACCTAAGGCTTTACTCACATCTGGCAAATACGCCCTAAGAACAATATCCACTATTATAACGTAAAAAGAAATTATCAAAACTTGAGTTATCATTCTAACTTTTCCGGGAATAAAAGATTTTAGCAACGACACTGTTAAATTTGAAAAACCCGTAACAAGTAAAACACCAATCGTCATAATCAATGTATTTTTTAAATTATTAGTTACTGCAAGAGTAGAACATATCCCCAAAACAAGTACAAAAACAGGATTTTCATACCACACATTTTTAAAGAATATTTCTTTATACTTATTCATACGTATCACCTCTTAGCACTTTTCTCATTTCACTAATCGTGTTATTTATAATCTTTATGAAAAATTTCGAGGTTAGGGTTGCACCTGTAATTGCATCAACAGAGTAGTTTTCCTTATTACTATCTCCTAATTTCTCAGATTTTTTAATTCCTATCTCTTTATCTACTTTTTCTCCTCTAAATTGCTCTTTGAACCAATCCTCTTCTATTCTTCCACCAAGACCTGGTGTTTCATTTTGAGATATAATATCAACACCCACAATTCTATCTAAATTTTTGTTTAGTGCAACAACACCTGTAATTGTCCCCCATAATCCATTACCCGAAAAAACATAAGCATACACCTTTTCGCCTACATTTGAAACATAAAAATCTTTCCCTCCAATGTTTATTTTTTTTACATACTTTTTAAACTTTTCAATGGCATCCATTTTGTCACTAAAATCAATTCTCATGGCGTTTAGTATAGCTCTTACCTTAAAATATTCACGATTTTCCAAAACTTTATCATAAGTAAGGGAATTTATATAAGAAAGAATAACCACAAAAACGAAAGTTATAGTAAAAGTAAACAAGATAACGTAAAATTTATTTTCCGTTTTCATTTTTTCACCTTCTTTGTTAAAAAATCAAGAAGGGGTGCAAAGGTATTTCCCAGCAAAACGGCAAAACTTGTGCCTTCAGAAAACAACGAAAAAGACCTTATAACCACTATAGAAACACCAATTATAACTCCATATATTAACTGTGCCTTTTTATTCTTAGGAGCAGTAACTGGATCCGTTGCAATAAACACAGAAACAAATACTAAACTTCCAGACAATATAGCAGACCAAAAATCCATCTTTCCCAAAAACAAATCAAAGACAAGGATAAGTGCAGACGCGCTCAAAAATGTTGAAAGCATTATCCTAAAACTTGCAGTCTTTGTTACAACAAGATATATAGCTCCTAAGATAATAAGAAATATGGCTCCTTCACCAAATGAACCTGCCCTAAATCCAAAAAATAAATCTTTTAAATTAACTACACCACCTGATCTCAAAATCTCCAAAGGTGTTGCAGAAGTAACTACATCGCTACCAAAAAAACCAAATCTTGGTAGCATCCATCCACTTGTCATATACGATGGAAATGTTATATATATAAACAACCTTCCCGTTATAGCTGGATTAAACACATTTCTTCCAAAGCCTCCATAGGCCTCTTTTGCAATGGCAATTCCAAAAACTATTCCAATAACTGCCATCCACCACGATATATTTGGAGGAAGGGATAATGTATACAACATACAACTTACAAGAACTGCTTCCGTAACCTTCTTACCTTTTCTTTTTTCAAAAAAATATTCGGTTAATACCCCAAAAATAAATACAAAAACACTTAAAAATATTAGACGAAAACCATAGAATAAAAAAGCATACACATATATGGGAATTAAAGCATAAAGCATCCTTCTCATCATAGGTTGTTTTTGAAACATTTTCTCCCCCCTTTTTTCACCTATTTTTTATTTTAACATAAACTTAATCTAAAAAAAAAGTTACCTACTTACGTAGGTAACTTTTTATTTCTTTTAATTTTTGAACACTTTCTTTTTTTGAAACTATTATATACTCATCTGTTTCAATGACAACTAAATCTTCTACATCGTTTAATATGGTCTTCTTTTTACTCTTTACTATATTTCCCTTTGATCCAAAATAGTACATGTTTTCACCCACAACATTTCCATTTTCATCTTTTTTACTGTATCTTTCAACCGCAGTCCAACTTCCCACATCGTCCCATCCAAATTCTGATGGAATTACGTAAATATTCTTTGCTTTTTCCATAATACCAAAATCAACGGAAATTTTATCCACTTTACCATAGAGTTTTCTTAGTTTATCTTTAAAATTTTCATCTTCAAAGACTTTACTTAATACATTATACGTATTCTGCAAAAATACCTTTGTATTTTTCAATATGGTATCTATTTTCCAAACAAAAATCCCTGCATTCCAAAGATAATTGCCCTCTTCTATATATTTCTTTGCCGTTTCTTTATCTGGTTTTTCAACAAACCTATCTACCTTTAAAATAGTTTCATTAATCTTTAATTCTTTTCCTATAAATTTTATGTAGCCATATCCCGTTTCCGGTCTATTTGGTTTTATCCCTAAAGTAACTATGGCATCTTCATTTGAATCTACAAATTCAAAGGCATGTGATAACGCTTTTTTAAAATCATCCACCCTTCTAACCAAGTGATCAGCGGGAAAAACAGCAAGGTTAACATTTCCCAAAAATTTTTTTATGTAAAAAGCAGACAACGCTATACAAGGCGCAGTATTTCTTCCTTCAGGTTCGATTATGATATTTTTTTCCGGTATATTTGGTAATTGTTCTCTTACAAGTTTTACATATCTTTCTCCTGTGACAATAAAAATTTGTTCATTTGGAATAAATCCTTCCAATCTTTCCACAGTCTGTTGGATCATAGTTTTTTCTCCAAAAAGATTTATAAATTGTTTTGGTCTTTCATCTGTTGAATAAGGCCAAAACCTTTCTCCCTTTCCACCAGCCATTATAAGCGCACAATTCAAAATTTCACCCCCAAAAAATTTTCCCATAAAAAACAAGCCCGAGAACCGGGCTTATTCCTATTCGCTAAGTATTATATATTCCGTCTTTATTTCTTTTAACGCTTCCAAAAATTTCTCTTTCTCAGTAACTTTTGATTTTAAGATAAGCAATGTTTCTTCACAAAGCTTCTTTAATAAAGGTATATTTGGAGAACTTGCTTCTGGAAGATTTATAACTATATAATCAAAGTTTTCTTTAAAATTCTCGATTAAACTTTCAAACTCTTTTGATAACAAAATATCATTTACATTTTCTTTTCCCTTTATAAGTAGATAAAGATTTTTTTCTACACTTTGAATATTTCCCGGAGCTTTCATGTATTCAACTAAACTCTTTCCACTATTTATATCAAACACTTTGAACATGGTATTTGAAAAATCCAAAATTAAAGTCTTTTTGGAATTTTTCGATAAAAATCCCGCAATATTTGCAACGAATATATCTTTTTCCTCAAAAGTTCCAGATGATGTAACCCCAAAAACTTTAGGATTACTCTCACTAATTAGTTTCATGCCAATTTTTTCAACCACATTGGTGTACCTAGAACCAGGCGCTTTAAAGACTGAAAGTTTCACATCTGGTTTTTCTAAAAGAACGGGAGTTTTTCCAATTAATTTTTCCACATCAAACCAATCTCTTACCTTCTTATCAGAAGATTCCACAACAAAGACGAATAATATTCCTAGAAAAATTCCTAAAACCCCACCAATGGCTAAAGTTAACTTTTTATTTGGTTTTACAGGATTATCCGGTATAAATGGTTCATCTACCACCACAGGTGCACTAAAATTAAAGCCCGCGGTTGACAGTTTCAACTCTTCTAATTTTGTCTTTAAGAGTACGTATGCATTCTGTTTTAATTGATAGTCCCTTTGAAGGTTTATATACTCAACTTCTATATCCGGTAAACCCTTTAAACGATTCTCCAAATCTGCTCGCAATTTTTCAAGTGCTTTTAAACTTGCTTTTGAAACTTCTAGCATAGATTGTGTCTCAATTAATTGCGTGTAAACACTTGAAAGCACCGGATCATCTGCATTGAAACTACTTTTTACTATACTATAAATTTCTTCTCTTATCCTTTTTTCAACTTCCTTTATTCTTGCTTCTAATTCCTTAATTTCAACCGAATCTGGTGAGTATCTTTGGAGCATCCCTTGATACTCAACTTGATATTCAACAAGTTTTTCCCTCAAACTCGATATTACTGGACTATTTGGAATATAATCAAGTTTACTTATAAGCCCCTTAAAGTGAGAAATAGCCGCCTTTAAATTTTCCAGTTTTACACTCAAGGACTTGTACTCAAGTTGTGCTGAATAATACCTATTATCAAGATCCGAAAGATTATTAATTAAAAGTTCTGCCTCTTTTGATGGTAAAATAGACTTTTGCTTCTTAAACTCTTTTAATCTATTTTCTATTTCTTCTAGTTCTTTTTCCGTCTCTGGAAGCTGTCTTTCAATAAACTCTACCATATATTCATCCTGGTCTTTATTTAATTCTTTAGAAACTTCTGTATATGCATCAAGTATTGCCTTTGAAAGTTTATATGCAAGCTCTTTATCATCAAGATTTACTTTAATTTCAATAAAAGATGTATCTTTTACCATTTCCACGGAAATAACATCTTCCTGTAATTTGTGGATAACGGAATTTAAAGTTAACTTCTCTCTTTCTTCTTTATCTTTAATCTTACTTTTAAAATAATCCATCAAATTTAACTCTTTAATAACCTTTTCAAGTGTTTTCCTACTCTTTATCAATTCCATTTCATCTGAAACCCCACGTGCCGTTGTACCACCACCAAGTATCAAAGCCGCAGCACCACTAAGCGATGAAAGGGATGGAGCTGAACTTTTTGCAGGAATTTTTATCTTTACACTAACTTCATAGATTGGAGTTGCAAAAAACAAATAAATACCTGTTAAAACTAAAGTCAAGAAAAATATAGTCCAAAACCAAAATTGTCTTTTTTTAAATATATGCAAAATATCGGATAATGTAAGTTCTTCTACTTGATTTTCCATATTCTATCCTCCCTTATTTTATCGTTTTAATGTTGTTGTATAGTCCTATAAGGTTATTTATAACAGGAACCCATTCAAGTGCTGTCTTAAACGGATCAGATGGCACATAAACCACATCTCCTGGTTCAACTTTTGGAACACTTCCATTTTTCTTTATTGCATCGTTTAAGTTTACCTTTATTGCCGTACCGTTTACTCCTCCTTTGTACAAGAACACAGATGATGGTGCGGCATTATCAGTAAAGTATCCCGCACGTATAACAGCTTCTAAAACATCCATTCCATCATTTAAGGAAATTATCCCAGGATTTCTCACTTCTCCCAAAACGTATGCAATATTTTGTGGGGCATCAACTATCTTTACAACATCTCCTGGTTTTACAATGTATCCCAATGCCTTTTCCACATCATCTACATCAATTGAAACATCTTTATTTAAAATCTTTATCAATCTAAAGTTTTTATTCACGTTAAAGTTTGAAATTAGCTCATACAAAGTAATAGGTTTTTCAGTATAAAACATGTTTGGTTTTCCATTCTCATCAATTACGTAAATATAATTTTCCGTGTCTTTTTCAAATAAAACCGTTGCACCACTTTTTAATTTCACGTTTTCATCCCATTTTACAGTAGTTGCCTCATTATCAAATAAAATCGTAATTTTCTTACTAATTCCCTTTTCTATTCCTCTTAATTTTGCCAATAAAGTTTTTAAATCAAATTCCTCACTACTATTGAATTTTACAATTCCATCTTTTTTACCATATCCAAGCACATAAACATGTCCTATTTCTTTTTCAGTTACAAAGACAAAATCTCCATCTTCTAACTCAATATTCTTTTTACCTTCATATACATCTCTTGCATCTACCTCTGCAAAAACTTTATTTTTTCTAACAACGTAAACTTTATCAGAAACAAAGTATAAATTTGGTCCTAAATAAAGACCACCCAACTTACCAAAAAGGGTAATTAAATCTGGAGATTCCGTATAATCTATTTCAACAGTTCCTTCATTCTTTAAATAACCTAACGCGGTAATGTATATTGTTTTTTTCAAAATAACGTTTAATATTGCACCGCTCTCTATTACTTCATCTTTACTAGTATCCAAAATTTTCCCATTTAATTTTATTTTCTCAATTCTTTTTAAATCAGAAACACCTGCTTTTGCTAAAACCTTGTGGAGGGTAATCTTTTCAGAATACGGAAATACAACATATTTTGAAACATCTCCTACAAGATAAACGGCATTCTCCGCCAAAGATTTTATAACAACTGTATCGTTTCTCTCTAAAACCTTATCAACCTTATTTAAAATCAAATCCTCTATTTTGTATTCTTTATCTCCAACAACGTAAATGTCTAAAATACTTTCCATATTATCTATTCCCAATTTTTTTACCAAATAAGATAAAGTTCTTGGTTCTTTAGAAGTTAAAGTAATTACTCCTCCCTTATACCCCACAACGTTAACCGTAAAAGGGGTATATATTAAATCTACTACATCTCCGCAGCTTAAACTTATTTTATCTATATCATCACTTAACTTTACCTTAATTTTCCCGTTTATGATTGCAAAACCATCGTTTATCAATTCTTGTCTATCAATATTTATCGGAGTTTTTGCAAGTAACATCTTTAGTGTTTTTGGCTCGTCTGGTAAAAATTCAATCTTTTGTCCTTCTGAATAAACATAAAATTCTGAGTATGTCTTTATATTGACAACTGCACCCCTTTTAAGGGATAAATCTTTTTCTAATATATCTGGTGGATAAATTCTAGAAATTTCATCTTCAATAACCTCAACTTCTTTTATGTACTTCTTTTTTTCATCGATTACTCCACCCGCCTTTGCAATTAAAAGGGACAAAGTGATATCCTCTGTATCTGAAAAAGAAAATTCTCCGGGTTTTTTTACAGGCCCGACGATATAAGCCACTTTACTCTTTTGTTTCGGGATATATATGATATCCCCTTCTTTTAGTAATACATCTACATCAAAGTTTGCACCATTGTAATAAGGTTCAAGATCTACATTAAAAATTTCTTTTCCCCTTTTTATCTTTATATTTGAGAAATCAATACTGGTATTTGTAGATAAATTCAAAAATGAAACAAGTTTTGAAAGGGTCATTTCAGGATCAATCGAAATATCAAATGCAACGTTTAACGCACCTTGTACGTAAACATACATAGGTGCGTATTTTTCTATATATACCGATACTATTGGATTTTTTATAATTTTTTTTATGGAATCCTTTATAATCTCTGCTATTTCATTAGTGGTTTTTCCCACAACATTTACCTGTCCAACAAATGGATATGAAATAGTCCCATCAACAGAAACAGTAACCTGCATTGGAAATTCTGGATGTTCAAAAACAGCTATATTTAAAACATCTCCTGGTCTTACAGTATAGGCTAAAACAAAAATACTAGCTATAACTATAGCTAAAATTAATAATTTTTTCATATATTTCCCTCCCAGACATTTTTTCAAGTTATATTTTATCATAGATGATATAATTTTTTAAGGGGGTGAATACTTTGGATTTACTTTACTTTAAATCAAAAAAAATTCTACACACTACACACAAAATGGCAGATTGTGATGGAATTGCATCTATATACTGGGGATTAAAAGTATTTGGCGGGACCTATTACATTCCACCATATGAATTACGCAGCGCATATGGGCTGTTAAAATATCTAAATCTTTCTTTTACCCACCCAAATGATTTTGATTACATCTTTGTATACGACACAGATAAAAGAGAAGATTTAAATATTAATCTTTCAAAACCTTATGTCATATTTGATCATCACAACAAAAGAGACCATGAATTTTTTCAAAACGCACTCTTTAGTTATTCGATTACTTCCAGTGCAAATGTTATAAATCTGTACAACCTTTCTATAGAACTTGGAATAGAACTAGATGAAACCACACTCTTTTCCTTTGCAATTGCACTCTATACGGACACCGCAATGTTCAGAACTGCAAGAAAAAACGAATTTTTGTACTTTTCAAAGTTTTTGGGAAACAAAAAATTTGAAGATATATACGAAATAATATATCAAAAAGAAATTTCACAAGAAAATTTTATATCCTCCATTAAAAATGCAAAATTTTTAAACAAAAACAACTTAAAAATATGCATCACACAATTTAAAACACACGATGAATTTTACGCATTTATAGATGGACTTTTTAACGTTTTAAACCTTGATATATTACTAGCGCTCCTTCCAGAAGGATTAAGAATCCATCTAAAAAAGAAACACGTACAAAAGATATACCATGCCCTTTTCGTACCCATTCAAAAGGAGTATAATATAAGAAGATATCAAGGAATCTGGTTGAATTTTTACGATTACAACTTACTTTTAAACGCACTAGATAACTACAAGGGAGGGTAAATTTTGTTAGTAGATTTTCACATGCATACCACTGCATCTGATGGTACATTTTCTCCAGAATCTCTAGTCAAAATTGTAGAAGAAAGAGACATAGAATATTTTTCCATAACAGATCACGACACCATTGACGGTATTAAAAAAATCTCCAAAGAAAATTTTGTTCCAGGTTTGGAAATAAGTGTAGAATACCAATCCACCCTTCACATTTTAGGATATGGAATAGATTTGAATAACAAAAAATTAATCGATACCCTTGAAATGTTAAAAAAGTATCGATTAGAAAGGAATAAAATTATAATTGAAAAAATGCAAAAAATGGGTTTTAATATAACCTTTGAAGAAGCGTTAAAAGAAGCAAAGGGAACTCTTATTGGAAGGCCACATTTTGCAAGCCTTATGGTAAAAAAAGGATATGTCAACAGTCAAAAAGAAGCTTTTGAAAAATATCTAAAAAAAGGCAAACCACTCTACGAAAACAAAAAACGCTTAAATATTGATGAAGCTATCAAAATAATAAAAGAAGCAAACGGAATAGCAATACTTGCACATCCATATCAAACTACAACCGATAATGAAAAATTAGAAGCTTTAATTAAAAAGCTCGTTTCTTTGGGTTTAGATGGAATAGAAGTATACTATTCAAAACACACAAACATCATGATCCAAACATACGAAAAACTATCTCAAAAATACAATCTTGTAAAAACTGCTGGATCAGATTTTCACGGAAAAAACACGCCAGATATTCACCCCGGTATAGATGTAAAATTAAAAGACATAGAAACATTTATCAGTCGTGTTTTTTAATATTGAAATTTTTAAAAATATGTTATATAATTTTTACAAGAACCCTTATCAAGGGAGTGATTTTTTTTGAAAATAAAAGAGATTTTAAAAGCCTTAAGTTCTGTCGTTTTAAAAGTTAATTGCGATGAAGAAATGGAATTTGATTATATTTCGTCAAATTCGAAAGATATTAAAGAAAACTCACTCTTTATTTGTAGAAAAGGATTTAACTTTGATTCTCACAAATTAGTAGATGACATCTCAGAAAAAGGGGCAAAGGTTTTTGTTGTTGAAGAAGAGATCAAAGACTATCCTTATATTTTGGTTGTTGATTCAAGAATAGCAGAATCGATAATCTCGGATGTTTTTTTCAACAAACCATACGAAAAATTAATAACTTTCGGAGTGACCGGCACTAATGGGAAAACAACAACTGTACATTTATTTCACCACATAATGCATGAACTTGGTATAAAAGGAAGTATAAGCGGTACCGTCATGAACGATATTATGGGAGACAAATTTTACCATCATAACACCACACCGGGGGCTATCGAAATAACGAAAAATATGTACAAAACCGTCCGTGAAAACGGAAAGTACTATGCAATGGAGGTTTCCTCTCATGCTCTTTCACAATATAGAGTAGAAAGTATAAAGTATGATATAGTGGGAATTACAAATATAACAAGAGATCATCTTGATTTTCACCAAACATTTGAAAATTACAAAAAGGCAAAACTACATATATTAAACCTTTTAAAACCAAATGGTGTTGCGGTTATAAACCATGAATTATTAAAAGATATACCAAATAAAAACACTAAAATTATTACTTTTGGCATCGATAACGACTCAGATTATGTAATTCACGAAATAAATTCAAACTGGTCTGGGATTTACTTTAGATTAGAAACACCGTATGGGGAAAAAAAGGTAGCCTCACAACTCTTAGGAGATTTTAACGCATTTAACATAACACTTGTGATTGCAGCTCTATCTGAAATAGGTTATGACATAGATGAAGTAATATCCTCCATTTCCACATTTAGAGGTGTAGACGGACGCCTTGAAGTAATCTCAGAAGCAAAAAAATTGGGAATAGAAATTATAATAGACTTTGCACATACCCCTGATGCCTTGGAAAAAGTCATATTATCACTTAGAAAAATTACCAAAGGAAGAATTATAACGGTATTTGGTGCAGGAGGACAATCCGATATTGGAAAAAGACCTATTATGGGAAAGATAGTCTCAAAATATTCAGATATTTCCATAATCACCACAGATGATCCACGTGGGGAAGATCCAGAAGAAATTATAAAAGACATTGAAATGGGAATTGTTCCTGGAAGTTTAAGCCTATCAATAATCGATAGAAAAGAAGCAATTGATACGGCAATTACACTCGCAAATAGGGGAGATGTAATTTTAATTGCAGGTCGTGGACACGAACCATACCAAGTGTTCAACGAAAATTACAAAGTACCGTTTAAAGACAGGGATGTTACAATAGATATTATCTATAAAAAGATCAACAAAGGGGAAAAGACATTCAAATGATTTGCTTAAAAAACGTAAATATATCACTTTTAAAAAACTTTTTAGGAATAGATGTAGAAATTGTAAAGAAAGACAATAAATCATTTATCAACATTCCCGTGGATTGTACTATAGAAAAAGACGGAAAGATTATAAAAATTAAACTAGATAAAGAATACAAGATATCCATCACAGATGGCGACTATTTTGTTATAGATTACAAATCTTCAAAAGATTTTCACAGATATTTGTTAAATCTAAATGGGGAAAAAGGCATCTTTATATTCAAAAAATGCCTTAATACAGAAGAGTTACTTCACTTTATGCTATCCATATTTTTTATAGAAAAACTCATAGAGGAGTGATTGTACTGCATATTTTATCTTTTTCTATATCTGCATTCTTGACTTATCTATACATCAAATTTATGAGAAAAGTAAAATTAGGACAGTATATAAGAGAAGAAGGCCCAGATCTTCACAATTACAAAACAGGTACCCCAACAGCTGGTGGAATAATTTTTGTAAGTATTGCTGTAATATTTGGAATTATATACAATATCCCCTTCTCGCTTATACTCTCTTTAATATTATTTGGATTTATTGGATTTCTAGATGATATATCTAGTATCTTAAAAAAGCAGGCATTGGGGCTTAGAGCTTATCAAAAATTATTTTTACAAATAATATTCTCCATATTAATCATTTCATATTCAACAAATTCTACGATATTTGGCTTAAACGTTTCAAAAATAACGTATTACGCATTTTGGATATTTACAATCACCGGTGCTTCAAACGCCGTAAATTTAACCGATGGAATTGATGGACTTGCTGGATGGGTTTGGATTACTTCCATCATACCACTTTCAATATATGCAAAAGATTTTTCAACTGTTTTTTTGATTTCCACAGTATTAGCATTCTTGTTATTCAATACCAGACCAGCAAAAATTTTCATGGGTGATACAGGTTCTCTTTCACTTGGTGCATTTATCGCAACATTCGCCATGTTACACGGTTTGGAAAAAGAACTTATATTTTCATCAAGTATATTCATAATAGAAACTATAAGTGTTATCCTACAGGTAACATCTTTTAAAATTTTCAAAAAAAGAATTTTTAAGATGTCACCTATACACCACCATTTTGAATTGCTGGGATGGAAAGAAGAAAAGATAGTAGGGGTATTTTCCGCAATAAATCTAATAATAGCACTTACAGTATTAGGCTGGTGAAAAGTTGAATATAATCATATACTTTCTTGTAACAATACTTGTATTAATAATATCCAAAAAATTAAACCTTTTTATGGACTATCCAACTCAAAGAAAAAATCATACACTTCCCACTCCACAAATAGGCGGAATAATTTTGTTTATTCTACTTGCAATATATTCCAAAAATTCAATATTTATTCTTTTATTGCTTCTTCTTTTTGGAATATTAGACGATATGATAAAATTATCCTACAAACAAAAATTTGTATTTGAATTTTTAATAGCTGTGTACTTCGTATGGAAACATAAATTAACCTTATTTGGGTATCAAAATATATTCACTGACATATTTGCAATTGTCTGGATCGTTGCGTTTTTTAATGGAATTAACATGATAGACGGATTCAACGGACTTTCAACAGGAGTCTCCATTATATACTTTTCAACAATTGGAAAATTTGATATATCTTTAATGTATTTACCTATATTCATTTTCAACTTCTATGGAAAGCTCTTTATGGGAGAAAGCGGTGTACTAATTACGGGGTATTTACTTCTTTCTTCTATATTGAAAATGGAAAACGAAATGGTATTTTTGACTATATTCTTTGGATATCCCTTCTACGAAGTTGTCGCAAGTTTTACAAGGCGAATTTTATCTAAAGAAAACCCCTTTATTGCAGACAGAAAACACCTTCATCATATCCTACATGAAAAAATGGGTAGTGCCTTTTTAGGGATTTCTTATTTACTTGCCTACACATTTACGCTTTTTCCAAGAAATTATGTAAGTATTATTTATTATCTCTCTATATCTTTATTCATTTTCTTTATACATTTTAAATTAACAAAAGAAAAATAATCAACTCCACTGTTTTACCTATTAAAAAAACAATCCCCAAAGGGATTGTTTTTATCTTTACAAAAACTTTATATGTAATTTTGTCCATAAAATTACTTTTTTTGATACACTTTCCCACCAAGATATTTATACACACTTTCTGTTAAACCTTTTAAATCTGTCTTTGCGGCGTTTTTTGAGTACTCATAAAGTAGGTTTTCTCTAAACCACTTTTCCCCAAAACTTTCTGGAACCAAAGATGATTTTGGAATAGTATCATACATCTCCCTAAAAATTTGAAAGAAAAAATTTGCAACAAATTCTTCTGAAACCTTTTTCAATTTATCAACTTTTACTTGATTAACAGATTCAACTCTCATACTATCACCTCACATTACTTTAACTTCCGCAAATATCGCACCTGCTTTATGTAACTCCTGAATTATCCCTATTATGTCTTGAGGTGTAGCTCCCAGTGCTTTAAGTGCAGATATCAAATTGGAAATAGTAGCTTCTTGTCCCTCTATTTCACCATTTTGAATATTCACCACAAAATTCCCATAACTTAATGTAAAATCCGAAATCCTAATATCTCCTCCAAAAATGACGGTTCCCGTTCGCTCGTTGATAATCACCTTTGCAGCTTGATCTGGAACTACTTCAAGTTCTTCAATTATAGACAAAAACGTTATCAAATCATCCAAGAAAGCATCTGGTATTTGCACCTTAATAGATGCGGGATCATTTGCCTTTGCAAGCTTTAAATCAAACTTCTGATTTATAGCGGCTGCAACCCTCGCAGATGTTGTAATATCTGGATTTTGTAAAAGAATAGTTATACTGTTCTCAGAAACAATATTTGAAGGGATTTCCTTTTCTATCAAAGCACCATTTGGTATATAACCTGTAACTTTAAATCTGCTTTGCAAATTAACAGATGATTTTACTTCCACACCACCTGTTGACACTGGACCTTGGGCAACTGCGTAAACATTACCATCCGCACCGTAAAGAGGTGTTTGTATTAAAACCCCATTTTCCAAACTTTTTGCACTTCCAAGAGACGCTACAACTACATCTAATCTCATTCCTTCTTTGTAAAAAGGTGGAATATCAGCTACAACCATAACAAGTGCGGTATTATTAGATTTTATATCACTTTCTGAGATGGGAATTCCAAAATTTTTAAACATATTTGCAAGAAGTGGAGAATTTAAAGATCCCCCATCACCAGTACCGTTAAGACCTACGACAATACCTACTCCAAAAAGTTGGTTATCTCTGGCTCCCCTAAATTTTGCAATATCTTTTATCCTTACAACCGCCGAAAATGAAATTAAAGATACTATCAAAAACGTAAAAATTATCCTTTTTTTCATACCTTCCACCTCATCTAAATAAATCTGCAATTGATGAAAGAACCAAACCCAACCAACTTCCCTCATTTGGATCATCTTCAAAAATTATCTTTCCGTTTTCCCATATCTGTGCATCCATCAAATCGGTGGAATCAACTGTATTTTTAGGCGATATAACTTCAGGATTTACCCACCCTGTTATTATAATCTCTCTTAAATCATTCCCAACCTTTATATTTTTCCTACCTTCAACGTATAAATTCCCATACTCATCTACTTTTTTCACAATTGCCGTTATTTGGAGTATAACACTTGTTTGGCTCTTATTTGAACTCTTTACTTTATCAGAATCCTTAATTGGCAAAAATTTAGATAAATCCGTTCCTAAAATCTTTGCCCCACTATTTATTGCACCTAATATCGTATTTTTAAAAGAATCCACCTCTGAACTTGTAGAAAACCTCGGTGTCTCATATACCAGTATATTTACCACATCTCCCACTTTGGAAGCCCTCTTGCTGGCTATTATATTTCCAAATTTACTATTTGGGTTATATATGGAATTTGAAAAGACAAAAATTGAAATAATCAAAAATATTATTAAAATCTTTTTCATTTTGACACCTCCACAACCCTCAACATAGGGCCCTTAACAACCAATCCGTAAACTATTTTTCCAGTATCCACATTTCTTGCCTTAATTACGTCTCCCACATTTCCACTTTCCATAGCCCTAAGCAATGCATGCACCTTTACACCTGGAAGCTCTACGTATCCAAATACTAACTGTCCTACAACCACATCCGGAATTTCTTCTAAATACTCTTCGTAAATAGGTTCACCTATTTTAAAATACTTCTTAGAAATCATGGGAAGTTTAGATATATCAACCGGTGTACCATGTAATGATAAAATATTTATATCGCTGTATACAATATCTTCTTTCTTTATTTGCTCTCCATAATTAATATTTCTCGCAGCAACAGGTATTTTCCTAATATATTCGGCTATCAAATTAACGTTAAAATATCCCCTCGTTCTACCTTTTTCCTTTAAAGAAAAACGTACAAGAAAACTACCACCAATTGATTCAATAACATCGTAATCAAAGTTATCGTGTTGTACAATTGAACCATATGTTGATACAATTTTGACAGTTGCACCATCTGGAAGCCTTGAAAGTACCAATTTTTTTGAAAGTTCTTTTGCAAAATCCTCTGTCAACGTGGCAGTCGTACTTTCATTTGTTAAAACAGGCGGAAAATATACTTTTATATAACCAAAAGTAGGAGTAGCTTCAATTTGAGTGGCTACTCGAGACAATCTTTGCAAAACATACTTTACATTTACATCTAATGTCGTATCTTCTGGAATATACGCAAGGGTAATATTTTTTAGCGATGTTGCATCAATACCAGTAAAAGTGGCAGCTACATCGTATACAGTAATAGAATTAGTGGTTACCGTTGAAAAATCTAAAAACTGTATAAACATAGAAAACGAAAAGAAAGGTAAAAGCAAAAAAAGAAATATCACACGTTTCATTTTAAATATCTATCTCCTTTACTTGAAGTGCGTGTCTAAAGATAAATTCTTTCCTACTCTCAGTGTCACTACCCATAAGCATTTCAAAAAGTTCATCTGCTTCCTCTGCATCCTCAATCTGCACTTTCAAGAGCTTTCTATTTTCTGGATCCATTGTAGTCTCCCAAAGTTGCTGCGGGTTCATTTCACCAAGACCTTTGTACCTTTGTATCTCAATTTTTTTATCTTTTATACTTTCTTTAAAATCTTCTAATTCTTCATCACTGTAAAAATAGTACGATTTTCTTCCCATATTAACTCTATAAAGAGGTGGTTGTGCTATGTAAATTTTACCCTCATCAATTAACTTTCTCATATACCTGTAAAAAAGGGTTAAAAGTAAAGTCCTTATATGTGCACCATCAACATCTGCATCGGTCATTATAATTATCTTTCCATACCTAAGCTTTGAAGTATCAAAATCATCTCCTATTCCCGTTCCAAGTGCTGTTATTATATCCCTAATCTGTTCATTTTTTAATAACTTAAGCCAACCACTTTTCTCAACGTTCAAAATTTTTCCCCTTAACGGCAAAATAGCTTGAAAATTTCTATCCCTTGCCTGTTTTGCGGATCCTCCAGCAGAATCACCCTCAACTATAAACAACTCGGACTCTTCCATTTTCTTTGTTATACAATCTGCCAACTTTCCAGGCAATGAAGAACTTCCAAAAACACTTTTTCTTTTTATCATTTCCCTTGCATGCTTTGCCGCTTCTCTAGCTTTTTTTGCTTCCAAAGCCTTTTGAATTATTATCTTTAAAGTACTTTCTGAATTATCAAAATATTCCAAAAGTTTTTCCCTAACAACCTTTGCAACTGCTTCTTGTACCTCTTCATTTCCAAGTTTTGATTTAGTCTGTCCTTCAAATTCTGGAGTTTTAGACATCAACACACTAACAATAGCAACAATACCTTCGCGCACATCTTCCCCTCTTAAAGTATCTTTTTTCAACTGACCCGTTTTCTTTCCCAATTCATTCACAACACGTGTAAATGCGGTTTTAAAACCCGTAACATGTGTACCACCATCAACCGTTCTTATGTTATTTACAAATGAATAAATCTTTTCAAAATCTGATGCAGTATATTGAAAACATACATCAACCTTTATACCATTGTATTCCCCAGAAACCAAAATAGGTTCGTGCAAACTCTTTGCACCTTTACTTAAATAATTTACAAATTCTTTTAAACCACCTGTAAAGTGGTATGTTTTTTCTATATTTTCCCTTTCATCTTTAAAGACTATTGTAACTTGTGGATTTAAAAACGCAAGTTCCCTTAACCTTATTAAAATCGTATCAGAATCAAATTCTACAGTGGAAAAAATTTCTGAATCTGGTTTGAACCTCACAATTGTTCCTCTTTTTTCGGTATTACCAATTATTTTTACTTCAGTTAGTGGTACCCCTCTTTGATACTTTTGATAGTATATTTTACCTTCTCTATGCACTTCTACTTCCAGCCACTCTGATAATGCATTTACAACGGAAGCACCAACACCGTGTAATCCACCACTTACCTTGTAGGAATCCTTCGAAAATTTTCCACCCGCATGTAATGTGGTCATTACCACTTCTAGCGCACTTTTACCCGTTTCAGGGTGGATATCTACAGGAATTCCCCTACCGTTATCTTCTATTTCAACGCTACCATCTTCAAAGATAGTTACATAAATTGTATCACAATATCCTTGTAAGGCTTCATCTATACTGTTATCCACTATTTCATATACCAAATGATGAAGGCCTGCCTTTCCTGTTGAACCTATATACATTCCAGGTCTTTGCCTTACAGGTTCAAGACCTTTTAACACTTTTATATTCTGCGCATTATAATCCATTTTAATTCCTCCTCTTTTTTATTATTACCTTTTTCACATAATCTTCTCCTAACTTTTTATTCATGTTTTCACGTATTTTTTCCCTAAAAAATTGCAATTCAATAGCATACATCTCATCACATTCTATATAAAGATTTCCTCTGTTAAAGTAAGTTACCTTACAATGCTCATTAAAAGGTACACCAATCACTTCTTTAAAATGATCCCTTGAAATAGACGAAATATACAATTTTCTAAAAAGAGGACTTTTTTTGGAAAGCTCTTTAAAAACTTCCGCTAATTTTTTCATTAATATACTCCTCAAAAGACTTGGAAAGTTCTTTGGAAAGAGATGTCTCAAACTTATATTTTCCTAAGTAATTTACAGGCACAATCCCACCACTTGTATGAGTTAAAAAAAGCTCATCTGCAAAAAAAAGCTCTTTTAACTCTATCTTTGTTTCTCTTACCAAATATCCCATCTCTTTTAACATTTCTATTACATATTTTCTTGTAATCCCCTCTAATACTCCGCTTTCGATAGAAGGCGTATAGACCATACCATCTTTTACAAGAAAAATGTTTGAAAAACTTCCCTCACAAACAAAACCCTGACCATTTAATAAAATAACATCATAGTTTTCGCCTTTGCGCTTTCTTGCAAGATGTAAATCTGCTCTCCCCAAAGATTTAAAATTTGGGGGAATCGATATAGGATCCGCATGCCTAATTTTTGAAATATCTACTTTTACATCCAAAATTTTCTTTTTTTCAAAATACTCACCAATAGAATATAAAGTAACTCCGTTGTTTACAATTCCATATATCTTAATTCTATCAAATTCTAATTTATTCTCCACTTCACATAAAAATTGCTTGTATGAAACCTTTTCCCCCAAATAACTTAAAGAGCCTAAAAACCTTTCGTAATGCTCTTTAACTGCAAATGGCTTTCCATTATACACCCTCAAAGTCTCATACACAACTATCCCATTTAAAACTTTATTGACTAGAAAGCTTTCGGTCATATATTCTGGAAATCACTCCTCCATCTGTAACCGTCATAACAGTTACCTCTTCAAAATTTCCAAAAGTTCCCTTCGATGTTTCATGTAATACATAGTACTCATCATACCCCGTAAATATTTTATTTTTACAGCTTTCTATCAAAACCTTTGCCTGTCTTCCTATTAACCTTTTTCTATATTCCTTTGCCACTTTCTTACTTACTTTTTCAAGTTCAATAACTCTCTCTTTCTTTATATTTCCAGGTACCTTGTTATCCATCTTGGACGCCAGTGTATGTGGCCTATCAGAATATCTAAACGCATGAACTTTGGAAAACATTGAAAAATTAACCACATTCAGTGTATCTTCAAAGTCTTTTTGTGTTTCACCGGGAAATCCCACCATTATATCCGTAGTTATTGAAAAACTCTTATCCTCTTTTCTTAATTTTTCAACAAGATTTAAATAATACTCTCTGGTATAGTTCCTTCTCATCCTCTCTAAGACGTTATTACTTCCACTTTGAAGAGGAATGTGTAAATGATTACAAATTTTTTCTTCATTCACAATGAATTTTATCAATTCATCGTCTATATCTTCTGGATTTATAGAGCTTAACCTTATTCTAAAATCTCCCTTTATTTTTACAACGTTCGTTAGAAGTTTTAAAAGTGTGGTATCTTTATCTTTTCCATACTTTCCAAGATTTAATCCCGTGATCACAATCTCTTTATATTCTTTATTTACCATTCTCAATATCTCACTTACCACAAGTTCTATGGGTTTACTCCTTATCTTCGTACCTCGTGCATATCTAATTGCACAATAACTACAAACATTTGTACATCCATCTTGCACTTTTATGAAAGCACGTGTCCTTTCAGAAAGCGAAGAAAACACATATTCTTCTTCAAGATCATCTGCCTTCCAATAGGTTTTATCAACAAAAACACCAACATTTCCTATTAAACTTTCTATGTTTTTCTTTTCCTTATTTCCCACGATCAAATCTACTTCTTCATTAGCCAATTCATCTGCCGCAATTTGAGGATAGCAACCTGCAACAACAATTCTTGAACCTGGAAATTTTTTCTTTATACGCCTTATTTGTTGTTTTATCTTCCTTGTAGCCTCATTTGTCACAACACAGCTATTTATAACAAACACATCAGATTCCACTTCTCCACTCACCACTACATAACCTTCATTTTCAAGTTTCTCGGTCATAAGTTCAGATTCATATTGATTTAACTTACAGCCATACGTAATTATACTAACTCTCATCTTAATCCTCCCTACTAACTGCGTCCAAAATCCTCATTCTAGTAATAATACCAACTAATTTGTCGGAATCATCCACCACAGGAAGGATTTTCAAACTATGCCTTATCATTAAATCAGCTGCATGTAAAAGTGGTGTATCTTCTTTTATTACAATAGCAGGTTTTGTCATAACTTCCGATACAGATTTATTGGAAATTTTCTTTAAACTCCTCACAAACTGGTTTAAATCCGGTATAAAAGACGCGGTCTGTAACAACGAAAAATAACTAGGTAATGATGCCCTTATTATATCGTTTTCACTTATAAACCCAACAACTTTGTAGTCTTCATTAACCACAGGTACGCCTGTTATTTCTTGTCTTGAAAGTATTTTTAAAACTCTTGATACCGACTCATCTTCTAAAACCGCAGTTATATCTCTTATGTAAAATTCCCTTACCTTCATTCTACTCCACCCTTTCAATCTTAAACATTGTTAATGCCTTTTCTATATCTTCAAATTTTGGTGGAACTTTCGCTTTATACCATGTCTTTGCAAGTGCAGCTGCATATCCAAATCTTGCAATTTCGATAAGATCTTCTGTCTCAAAACATTTATACACCATAGCAGCCATATAGGTATCCCCAGTTCCCAATAAATGAGCATGGTCTATTTCAACAAGTGGTTTTATAAACCAAACTCCATCAGATGTCACAATAATATCGTAATCTATCTTGTACGAAAGAACCGCCATCTTTACACCGTACCTTATTAATTCTTTTCCACCATCAATATAATCCTGTTCGCTTTCTAATTCTTTACCAAAGAGCACTTTATCTTTCCTGAAATCTGGCCTAATTATACAAGGAGAATCTATCTTTATCGATTCCCTTGAAATTTCATCCCTTGTTTCCCAAAAAACTCTTTTTCCGTGTTTTTTTGCTATCTTTGTCAAATCACCATAGAATTGTACTGGTACTCCCTGAGGGATACTCCCAGAAATAACAACTGCATCAGAGGAAGGTACTATCAAGGTATACCTTCTTAAAAAATGATTTATATCCTCAATAGGTACCCTCGGACCTGCGGAATTTAGCTCAGTAAGCGTGTGATTCTCCTCATCCACAATCACTATGTTTTCCCTTGTTTCATTTTCAATATGTACAAAATTCGTTGTTATTAAATTTGAAATGTTCCGTAGCTCAGATAAAACTATGTCTCCTACATAGCCTCCAATAAAACCTGTAACAATAGATTTTACGCCAAATGACGATAAATCAATCGCAACATTTATGGATTTTCCACCAGGTGACATTCTTGAAAATTCAGGTTCTAATCTATGGAGTTTATTTACTGTAAAATTGTTAATATAAAACTCCCTGTCTAATGCAGGATTCAAACAAACGGCAAGGACTGACAAAAAAATCACCTCACAATTGTATAATCTTTTGGCTTTCCCTCAAATTCAATTTTACCATTTTTCATTGAAATTAACAAATCCGATAAAGGAAGGAAACGCTTAAAAAAGCGCGTGGCAATTATTAACGATTTTTCGTTTGAAACTACGTTTTGCTTTAAAATTTTAGAAACAACCTGCAAGTGATCATCATCTAAGTGGTCTAATATGCAATCTAAAATAACTATCTGAGAATTTTTCAGGTATGAGACAAAAAGAAGAGTTAATATCTTCTCCAAAACATAAAACGATGACAGGCGTGTCTCAAAACCGTTGGGAAGTGATTTTAAGATACCAAAATCATCCAATATTGAAAGATAACTATCAAAAGAAAGCAACTCCTCATCTGTAGCCAGTTCCAAAAATTCACCAAAAGTTAAATAATCTAACGCCTCAAAGAAGTTCGTGTCAATGTATAAAACCTTACTCCTCAAATCCTTTACATCATACTCAAAAAGGTCCTTTCCACATATATTTACACTTCCCACATACCTTATATCATTATACACTTCTTCATTTAATCGTGCAAAAGAGCGCAAAAGGGCAGATTTAGAAGAACCACGGGGTCCATAAAGTACCATGATTTCGCCTGTATTTAAAGAGAAATTAATGTTTTCAAAAAGCGGGATATTATTTGAATAGGCGGAAAAATTAATTACTTCAAGATTTTTCTTTTCCATTTTTTCCACCACTACTCACCATATCTTTCAATCTTTTTTCCAACTCCTTTTTCGCTTCCTTATTACCTGAGGAGGTTAATTTTATAAGCTCGATCTGTGATAATATCTTAACGTTCTTTGCCATACTACACCACCTCCGCTACAACATCTCACCTCTATTTTACACCTTTTTTATTAATTTTACTTTTAAGTGTTTTTACATTTTTTCAAAGAAAGTTACGGTTGAGTGTGAATTTTTTCTCTACCAAAACAAAAACAATCACAAATACTACATCTTTAAAATAGAATATTTATCCAAGATTAATACTTTAATATTTATTTATACTTACAAATTTTAAAATAAATGGGCACACAATGTGCCCATTTTACTTACTTAATTTGAATCCTTTTTACCTTAACATCGCCCAAAGCCTCTGTTTCAATCCGTTTTGTTCCAACTATACTTTTACTTAACACAGATATCAAATAATTCCCCGCTATTATATTTTCATCACTTGATAAAATGTCTCTATTTTCTATCCACTCTTTATCAAGCATATCATCCAGCCAAACGTTAAATTTTGCTGCATTGAGTTTATATGTATAAAGTACAATTTGACCTTTTAGGTTTTTTTGAATTTCGGCAAAGTTTTCCGGTAAATCCTTTTTTATTTTGAGGTTAATAGTTACCTTTTTTCCATCAAAAGTGTAGGTATAATCAAACATATTTGTATCAAGTACCACACTATTTATCTTTGAAATCTTTTTTTCTACCCCAACTTGCCTATTAGCCAATACAATATCAAAGCCATTTATCTTTCCACTAACGTATACATCCTTTCCATATGGGTCTTTTATTTCAACTAATGTTTGAATATTTACTACCTTATCTGTGGAATTACTCACACCTCTATTAAAAATACCACAACTACTTAAAATAACTAGCAACGCTATACCCAAAGTATATATTATTTTCTTCATAAATTTTCCCTCCCTTAATTTCCAGAATACTCTATATTAGTAGAAGGCGGTGTATATCCATACATAACCAAGAATACGTTTAAATCCATTTCATCTATTACTCCATCTTTTTCAGAAAATCCAGGAATATATCCCCTATTTGGTGGCATAAAATCAACACGCGGCCCTATATCATATGTGGGATCATATACACCATTTTTTTGATAATTATACAAAGCATTTCTAAACATTAGATAATCATCTATATCCACAACTCCATCTAAATTAAAATCTCCAGGTAGCGTTAAATATTTATTTGCAATAAATTTATTCTTTGAAAGTAATCCTCTTTCAACAGGGTTGTTTTTTAGTTGTGTATAAAGTTCTATGTTAAATAAATCAAAATACCTTGCTTGATTATTAAAGTAAAGATAAGTATTAGTTGCAAAATCCAACCACAAACTTATAGTAGCAACCCTCGTATCTTGTGAAACTCCACTCCTTGAAATTTCTTCAAAAACAAGCTTTAAATAATCATCTCTTGTAACACTTAAATCCGTATTTTCCACAAACGATGGATTTACATCAATAGAAGTTATTGTGGAAAGAGACATGGAAATTTCAGGACTTGTGAGTGTTGCATACAATGTACTTGACAAAGCTCCTTTTGCAGCATCTATTAATATAAACGCCCTTGCTTTGCTTTCCGCGTACATTGGCACAACAAAGGTTACAGTACCTGTAAGTTCCGTGTAGTAAATTTCAA
Source organism: Thermosipho sp. 1074 (assembly GCF_001999655.1). Taxonomy (NCBI): domain Bacteria; kingdom Thermotogati; phylum Thermotogota; class Thermotogae; order Thermotogales; family Fervidobacteriaceae; genus Thermosipho; species Thermosipho sp. 1074. The sequence goes on from NZ_LBEX01000013.1 coordinate 66,078, forward strand.
TATAAGTAGGCGCACGCTTGGTATCATCAACTCCTAAGTTTAAAGTATCAATAGATTTATAGTCAAAAGATTTATATCCCCACAAACTATTTGAATCCCATTGATATACCTTCCACTTATACGCAAAAGCAGTAGAAGGTATAGTAATACTGGTAAATGGTGTGTATGCATCTATCGTCTTTACCGTTTCGCCCTTTCCAAAATTTACCATTTCAGATGCAACGCTATCCGGTAAGTTGTACTTTATTAGTATAGCATACGTAGAATCTGCTAAAATATCTGCTTCTTTATCATCATATCCAAATAAAATAGTTGCTTGATTACTTTCAAGATAAGGAACATCCAATCCTGGTATCCCAGAATCAAATTGTCTAAATGCAAACGTTGCATCCACAATTGGAGAACTAATAACATTATTTGTTACGTTGCTTATAAAAGAATCGTTAAAAAGCAAGGTTGTAGTAGTTTCTGTTGCAAATTTTATTAGTAATTTATCAAGACCAGCTCTTCCAGATGGTATTGGATCATTTACCGATTGATCTGTGTTATTCAAATTTGGATTAGTTGTGTATTGCACCGTTGTATGCGATGAAATATCACCACTATCAGATATTGAAACAACTGTCGCATCAAACAATATTCCATATTTACCATTTGTATCATTTAAATTCTCCTTAGAAAGCTCTATTCCAGAATACCAATCTTTTGCTTTTAAAGTGATACTAGTCCGGAATGTTGGTGCATCGGCATCAACAAAACCTGTTCTATACGAATTTTGACCTTCCATTGCCCAAAAACCATATGGTCCCTTTGCATCTACAGTATATGCATACACTTTATCATGGCTTGTTGTAAATGCTATGATATAAACTTCTTCATTTACAGAAGAAAGTGGAACCATTGCAGGAGAGCTTATAATTGAAAATGTTTCACTTACATCTTTTTCCCATTCTTTAGCAAAACTATAATCATCATAGCTCATTGAATAAACCACTATCTTACCAGAGCTTTCCGCATTAAGTAATGTAAAAATATAAATCTTATTTTCTGAAGATTTTTTAAACAAAAGAGGTGTAGTGGCAAATCTATATCCAGATCCAAAATCGTTGTAAATGGAATATGAGGCAACTTTAAACAAGTCATCAGAAACTCTTACTACATGAATTGTTCCAAGGTCATCAAAAACATAAACGTATCCTTTTGAGTCAACCAAAACACCAGCGGCCATACTGGAATTTCCCAATTTTATAAAATCTACATCTGAGTTTACCCCTTCAGGTGGAATCCTATACAATGTACCTCCACGACTTACAGCGTAAATAAAACCTTCACTATATGCCATTGGTGTTTCAAAATCTCCACCCAATTGAATCTTATTAACGTTTGCCGTTAAATTAAAAGAACTATCAAGCGCTATTTTGTAAAAATTACCACTTTTATCTAAAACAAACAATGCGTCTTTTTTTGGAGATAAAATAGGTGCTATTTCTACAGGTCCATCGGTTCCATAAAAATCATTTGTAGTGGTAAATGTATCAGTTCCCATATCGTAAACCAAGTGGTAGACTCCATGCCCTCCATCCAAACCTATTCCAACATATATGTGGATGTTACTTCCATCTGCAAATGCTACAGCTGCCCTTGATACATTACCGCTAATTTCTACTTTTTTACTTGTGGCATTTGTCCTTACATTAACATAGCTTTTTCCATTGTAATTTGAAGTAACATACACAATGTAATTATTATTGAGTATTATAGGATAACTTATATGTTTCCAACCAACTCCTCCATCTGGAGTTCCATAATTCCCCGTTATATTCCCCAATCTATTTATAACATAGTAATACGAATCTTTACTTAAAAAATGTATATCTCCCGTCTGCTTTACTGCAACACCACCACCTTGGACATATCCCGTAGGAGACAATTCGATATAATCATTTTCCCAAAGCGGTGATATATTAATAGCTAAAACAAAAACTGAAATAATAGAAAACAAAAAAACCCATTTTTTCATCTTACACACCTCCAAAATCAGTATCCTGTTATAACGGTAAATACATCTTCTCCTGTATATTCATTCCCTTCTTTATCCTTCACTCCTTTAACAAATAGGTAAAAATATCCATACCCAATAGACGTGTTAACTGTAAAAGTTGCCTGTTTTTCATCGTTTGAAATCTCACTTAAATTCATCTCCAAAACATCGTAAAAATCTGAATAGTGATCTTCTCTTATATACAACACAGGTGTAGAAGTCTTTGATATACCTCCTGGATCTTCAAAACACACGCTTATAGTGTTACTACCAATAGGTATCCTATTATTATCCGTCTTATCTAAAACCTTCCCATTAACGGTCATAGCTTTTAACTTAGGTGCGTTAGTGTCATTTACAGATACAAATATTTCATTTATACCTGCTCTTCCACTTTCATCTTCTGCATATACCGTTATATAGTGTCCACCTTCTTCTACTATCCACTCAACATACGTTTGATCTACCGTTTCAAAATATTTCTTACCGTCTATAAAGTATATAATTTTTCTAAAATTTATACTTTCAACCGGCACCACAGAAATTATCGTAGAATGTCCCGGGATAAGATTTGATTCATTGGAAATTGCTATCTCAAAATTTAAATAAGTATCCCCTATTAATATTCTTTTTCCTATCATAGATTTTTTACCTAACCAGTCAGTTGCCTTAACTATTAACGAGTGATCTCCTGTTTCTAATTTGTTTAACTGTACCGGGATATTTTTTAATTCTTTTTGATCCACACTATCTTGTAATTTTAACTCTCCATCCAAATAAACCTCATAACTTGAAAGCTTTACATCATCTGAGATATCGACATTTATTAAAATATTTGAATTTGTTGGGTAAGAGAATTTTGAATGTATTACAATTTGCGGTGCCTCATTATCAATAGGTAAAATATTTAAAGAAATTTTTGTGGAATCTTCAGCACCTATTAAATTATCGACTTTTATGAAAAACTCTTTATCACCGCTTTCATCGAACTTTCCCAAATTCAAAAATATCTCTCCAGGTTTTAGCATAGTTGAAATTTCTTTTTTTCCATATTTTGAAAGACCTTCTGTTTCTATATTCACCTCTGGATTTTTGGAATTTACGTCTAAATACAATATTACATCATCACCTACAAAAATCTTGCTTGGAATAACAGATATATTTTTTATCAATGGCTGTGATGGATCATAAACGTAAAGTTTTGGTTTATAATCCTCGTATTTTTTTCCATCCAAAAGAGATATAACACTTGCCTTTAGTGAATATTTTCCAGGCTTATCAAAGGAGACATTTATCGTTTCTGGAACTTTTCCAAAATTTTTTACTATCTTTCTATTGTACTCATCAACTATTTCCAAGGTTCCACTTTTTGCGCCGATCAAATCTCCACTCACGACTATCTGCGCTTCTTTTGAAGCCTCCACCACATCAGGTGCAATTATCTCTAATTTAAAACTATCATCATTTGTTGTACATGCCATAACAATAAAAAGTAAAACGGACAATAAAATTATTATTTTTTTCAAATTCCCACCTCCATACCTCTCACGTATTATTTTTCTATACATATTTTTTGTTACCCTAAAATTTAAATGAATGTTCTTCAACATTCCCCAAAAGTGCTATAGCAAGAATCATTCTAGTTACTAAAACTATTGCTATAAAAAAGCAACACAAGGAAAACCTGTGTTGCTTTTCATTTACAACAACTTACTAACAAATCATTTCAATGAAATTTCTAGACATTTCATAGGTAAATTAAACGTTTTAAAATATCACTTCTTTCATTAATCTGCATGCTTTTTTACGTTTTACTCCAATTCCGTTTCAAAATTCTGCAATAACAAGCACTGTATCTCTAAAAATTGAATTTGAAAATTTTTCTGGTATGTTTTTCAAATATCTATCAAGAAATACTAGATTCTTTACCTTAAAACCTGCCAAAGTTACGGTTTTCATCAAAGTAAAACCTGAAAACCAATATTTATGGTCAGTATTTACAATTTCCATATTGTTAAACCCTTGTATTATATTTTCCCATCTATAGGCATTCGGAGCAGATACAACAAGTTGAGTCGCTTTAAGTTTCTTAATAGCTTTTAGAAATTTTATTGGATTATGAAGATGTTCTATTACATCAAAAACAACTATACTATCCCAGTTTGTTTGTTTTATAATATCTGGTAATTCATAATAATTTTCAATATTAGCACAAATTATATTTTGAATTCCATACACATCTTTCAAATAACGCACTGCTTCACAATCAATATCAATCCCCCAAACTTCTCTAGCTACTTTGAGTATGAAATTATGAATCCACTGTTTAGATTTAATTTTCATACCAATTATATCCTTATGATCAGCAAATCCTATATGCAAAACTCTTTTATCTTTCAATCGAGATTCTATAAAATTTTTTAAATCTTTGTACTGAGGTGTAACATTGTAGTTTATTATTAGACCTTTGTCAAAATATTTTCCTTTAAGATATGGTTTAAGTTTTTCAAAATCTTCATATGCGGATAATTTATTATTAGATGTATCTAATCTTTCCTTTTTTGGGTTTTTGTTAAGTATTATTAATTTTTTTTCTCAAAACTCTCCTCGTCTGCTAAAATATCACTTAAAACTTTTTTACTGCATTTATTTGATCTTTAAATGTCCATTTTCTATTGGTAACATATTGCCTATAGTAAATAGAATTGTAGTTGTTTTCAGTAATTATTCTGCATGCTTCTTCTATATCATTAAATATCCAACGCTTCTCATAAAGCTCTTTTGCCCCAAAAAAATTGTGTATCACAGGTTTTATTCCTCTTGCCATTGCTTCCATAATATTATAGGGATGTCCTTCATGAATACTTGTAGAAAGTACATAGTTTTTATCTCTCCACCATTCTTCCATATCGTCTACCCACCCATAAAAGATTACATTATTCTTTAACCCCATTTCTTCAACCATATATTTTAAGTACAACTCGTATCTGCTATCTTGAAAATCTCCTGCAATATGAATTTTGTAATGTTTATCAATTTCTGTTAGCTTTTTAATCACCTGAAGTATCATAGCAGGATTTTTCTTATGACTTATATGTGCTACCCACGCTATGTTGTATCCTTTACTTCTTTCCATGAAAGGTATCTTTTCTAAATCGATTCCATTGTAAATTATTTTACTATCTATTTTTCCTGCAAGACTTGGAAATGTCATTTTCAAAATTTCTCGAATATGCGGAGCTACAAAAATTATTTTGTTCACGTTATTCCAATTTATTTTTAAAGGAAAATTGGTAAACACTTCGTAACTATGTAATCTCACGAGAACTTTTTTTCAACAATTCCTGGATAATTTGTTCCTATCACTGCTGCTTCGTTGGCCCACTCAAACCATACTATATCAGCCCAGTCTATACTTGCCTTTATTTCCTTATCGTTCCTCACTGCCCACCGTTGGATCCAATATTCATCTGATAAACCTTTGATCATATCATCTATGAAGTTATCAAGCCCCATTAAACATATTATCGCAAGTCTTTTTTGCTTCTCTGCTTTCTCTATCCGACTCTTTAATTTTTTCAGTTTCGCATTCAAAGCTTCTAAATTTTCTGCTGGAGCGTATGATAATGCTTCGTTTATATGCTCAGCTGCTTTGTCGAAAAAACCCTCAAACATGTAAGTTTCAGCCAGTATATCATGCACCATCCATTCCTTAGGTGAAACGTCGAGAAGTTTCAACGCATACTCTTTAGCCTTAGGGTATTTTTCAATTTGTAGAAACATTTCTGCAAGGTTAAAAAGCGCATCCAAATTTTGTGGGTCAAGCGATAATGCTTTTTTAAAGTTTAATATCGCTTTGTTTTTTCTGCTTGTACTGTAATAAGCAAGACCAAGTGCGTTATATTAATAAGGCGTTTTCGCTTTTCCATCAAGAAGTTCTATAATTTTTTTGTATTCTCCGTTTGCTAAAAATTTCTTAATATTCACTCTACCCCTCCCAACGTTATTGCACATTCAACATAACAACATACATTTTTTCTTTAAATCGAACCATATGACTATCTCTAATCTCTACAACACTCGCCGCTCTCTCCAGCCTCATTTCATTTTTTGTAATATGTTTGATTTATTAACAGCTGCTCATCTGGTACATCTTTTAAAACCTTTGCAGGAACACCTGCCACTATCTTTTTTGCAGGAACATTTTTTGTAACTACAGAACCAGCTGCTACAAGTGCATCTTCTTCGACAATCACACCTGGGAGTATTGTTGCATTAGCCCCTATTCTTGCTCCCTTTCTTATAATCGGCCCTTTAAAAAATTTCTTTCTTTTTTCCGTTCTACCAAGAAAATTATCATTTGTAAAAGTAACCTCCGGAGCTATAAAACAGTAATCTTCTACTACTGATAAAGCAGTAATATACGCCTCTGTTTCTATTTTTACATATTTTCCTATACGAGTTTTATTTTCAACGGTTACTCCTCGACCTATTATAGTCTTTTTACCTATTCTCACCTCTTCTCGTATACTAGCCAAATCCCCAACAAAAACAAAATCCTCAAGAATAGCTCCTTTATAAATAACACAGTTTGCACCCATCGTCACAAAGTTACCAATTTTTAACGGTTTTAGCTCCTTATCCTCAGTAGTGGCTGAAGTAGATGCTTTAAATGGCTTTTTTCCAAGAACTGTGTTATCTGATATCACAGATCCACTTCCAATAATAGTTCCAGAATGAATTACCACATTATGTCCTATAATAACATTATCACCTATCACAGCATCTTTTTCTATAACCACATTGTGGCCAAATGTCACATTTTTTCCAATAATTGCATCTTTGGATATGCACATCTTTTATTCCTCCTTTCTATTTATATTGTTTCATTATAACAAACCAAAATCCTATAAACTCGGATAAGTTGGCAAGATTAGAGAGGTTGGAGAGTGTTGGGACTTTTTTGTCATTCTGAGCGCGTATGCGCGAAGAATCTTATATTTTTACTAACTTTCTAACTTATCCAACACTATCCAATCTATCTAATCTCGCTAACACTCGCTATCTAAGATTCTTAACTTTGTTCAGAATGACAGAAAGAAAAAGATAAGATCCCTCGACTACGCTCGGGATGACATCTTGAGGAGTGAAGCAACGAAGGGGATGTCATCCTGAGGAACGAAGTGACGAAGGATCTTATACACTCGAAAAACCATCCAAGATTCTTTGCACGTATTGCTCAGAATGACAAAAAAACACTAACTTCGCTAATCTTGCCAACCTTTCCAACTCTCTTTTTTATTTCTCTATTTTTAAAAAAGATTAATCAAATCATTTAAACTAAACAATAGGATATTTCCACTAACCTTTGAAAAATTAACAACTTCATCTGTAAAACCATTTTTTGAAAAAAATACGTAAAATTTGTTTTTAAAATCAAACAAGACACTTTTGTCTATCATCTTTTTTACAATAGTCATATCAACCAAACCATTTTTCCATTTGCATTCTCCAAAAAGGATATTTTCTTTATCATAAGCAACTATATCTATTTCCTCTTTTTGCTTTTTTATAGGATTATTTCCCCACCATTTTCCTATTCTTTCAAAAACAAATGGTAATTTTCCATTTTTATTCATCTTTTTTAGATATTCAAAGGCTATATCCTCAAATACAACCCCCAAGTAATCATTTATAAACGGTTTAATCTTTTTTTCTAACACGGTATCCAACAATCCTTGCTCAATTAATTCCCTATTTTCAAAGACAAATCTGTACCAAAATCTGAAAAAATTGTCTTTAATTTTAAAAATGCTGCTTCTTCCAGTTTTGCCTATTGGTTCTGGTTTGATTTTTTCAACTATTTTCAAATTAATTAGCGTATCTATATATTTCGAAACCTTGGCATTATTAACTTTTATTTTTGTAGCAATTTCATTTAATTTTGTTCTTCCAGTCGCAAGTGCTTCTAAAATAGAATTGTACAACATTGGCTCTCTTAACTCTTCACGCAATAAAAATCTTGGCTCTTCGTATAAATAGGACAACTTATTTAAAATTTTTTGTTTTACATTTTCAAAAACATCCAAATTTTCATCAAAAGTTATTAGATATTGAGGTGTTCCACCTAAAATCCCATACACACTAACTTGACGTTTCAAATCATACTTTAGAAAGAACTTTTTACTATCAAAAAAATCAAATGTTGTGATTTCAAATTGTGCGGTTCTCCTACCATACAATGGACTTTCATATCCTAAAACCTCTTTTTCCATAAAACTAACATACGAACCACAGATAATCAAAAATAATTTAGTATTTTTTAAATGATGATCTATCAATTTTTGTAAAATCGATGGTATACTTTTGTTGGAATTCACAAGATATTGAAACTCATCTATTACCACAACCAGCCTTTTTTCCTTTGACCTTTCACCTAAAAAATTAAATGCCTCTTCCCATGTTCTAAAACTACTTAAACCATTTAAATGAAAATATGAAAAAACTTCTTTTGAAAACTTCTCTAAAGATATACTGTCTACAGATTCATCAGCTACATAAAAAATACAAGGTTTTTCCTTGCAAAACTCTAAAAGTAAAGTAGTTTTTCCAACTCGTCTTCGACCATATACAACAACAAATTGAAATTTATCATCTTTGTATAATTCATTCAAACTTTTCAGTTCTCTTTCTCTGCCTATGAACACATTGTCACCCCATCTATATACTTATAAGTTACTAACTTATAAGTAAGTAACTTGTGAGTTAGTAATATTACACCATAAAATAACATCAAAAATACAAATAAAAATTAAAACTCCTACTTTGTCATTCTGAGCATATGCGAAAGGTATGCCATCCTGAGGAACAAAGCGTCGAATGGGATGTCATCCTGAACGCATGTGAAGGATCTTATACATTCGAAAAATCATTCAAGATTCTTCGTCACTTCGTTCCTCAGAATGACAAAAAGCTCCAACTCTCTCCAACCTCTCCAACCTTGCTAATCTCGCTAATTCTTATAGGAATTGTCATTTGTTTTTTTGTCACAACTGTCACAATTTGTAGACAGTTGTCACATAAGTCACAATTTGTGCTATAATATCTTTGAACGGTAAATAAGTTTTTCAATGGCGGTGAGATAGTGAATGAAAATGAAATAAGAGAAATCCTTCAAGCGCTTTATGATACTCCCTTATCTTCAAAAAATCTGCTTGTTAATAGGGATGAAGAAATAAACTCCCTTAATGCCATATGTTTTTATCAACCAAAAGGGGTGTATGGTCTCTGCGGTGAGACTGGTGTGGGAAAAACAACAATACTGAACTTTATCGAACCTGGTGTGGGAAAAAGAGTTTACGTAAGGCTTACAGAAAAAGAAAGTAAAGAAATAATAATTGGTGATATGCTGTACAAACTTGCCAAAGAGATAGAAAAGCATGAAGAAAAAGGCAAGCTTTTAACTACTGCAAAAAAATCAATAGAGTTTATTATTGAGGAAAGAAGCGAGACCAGGTCTATAGGAGCAAGTGGGGGAATTTTTGTTAGTGGAAACTTCTCAAAAACTACTACTCACACAAGAAAATTTAATATCTATCATGCTTATGAGTTGTTAGATGATATTCTCAACTTATTAATTGAGAAATATAACAGAATAATATTACTTATAGACGAACTTGACAAAGAAAAAAAAGAAGAAGTACTAATAATTTTAGATTCATTAAAAAACATATTCGATAAACAGGGATTGATAGTAATACTATCTCTCCCATTTGCTATATATAGAGAATATGCAAAAGACAGATTAAGATGGAACGAATCTGGTAATCTGGAAAATATTTTAAAAGACACTTATTTTTTAGAACCTCTTAGCAATGAACAAATACAAGAAGTAATCTTAAAAAGGCTAAGAAAATATCCTGACTTTTTAGATAGCGATGCTTTATACGAAATAGCAAGATATAGTGATGGAAACCCAAGGGATGCTTTATGGATCTCTCAGCAAATAGTTTTAAACAACCTTCACAAGAAAAGAATAACAGGCAATATCGCTGTAAAAACCATTAAAAAAATCACAAAAAAATATTTTGAAAATTCATTACAACTTACAGACCTTCAAGAGGCAGTGCTAAACACCATAACCCAATATGGCAACAGAAATATAATTGTGAAAAAGCTGGAGGAAAAGGGTATAAAAAGACAAACAGCGTATACCTATATAAATCGTCTAAAAGAAAATGGATTAATCATTGAAAGGAATGGACAACTAAAAGTTTCCGGTAAAATATTTTATATAATATCCAAGTAGTATTCAAATAATCTGTCACAACTGTCACAATTTGTAGACAATTGTCACATAAGTCACAGATAAAATTCTTCACCCGCTTGCTACTCAAAAAGACAAAAAGCCTCTTAGATTCCTCACCCTTGCAGGTTCGGAATGACAAAAAAGGTGTTCACACCTTCAAGAATTAATAGTCCATCGGAAGTAATACTAAAACACTTTACAAAATAAAAATGTTCTCTCAATCAATATTAGCTAGACTATTACACCATTCCCATGTAATATTTTTATAGATTAAAGGAAAAACCTAAATTTTTTCTAATTCTTCTAAACAATAATGAACCTTATTTATCCTTTTTTTGTACATTTTTATTTTCCCTCTTTTATATATACATTTTTATCTTTACTTTTACATTTTTTCTCTTATATCAAGTAAAACAGTAACGGAGTCAAAAAAAATATCATCCGAAAGAAGCAGGCAGGCGAAAACTCTTAGATTCTTCAGCGGTTTGCACCTCAGAATGATAAAAGAACTACAACACCCTCCATCATACTCTTTCCCATTCAAAGTATGCTATATTCCTTTCTTCCTTGTCAAATTCTACTCCTATTATGTATATCTCTTTGCACTTTCCTTTATACTTTTCATGATATCTTTTTTCTTTTAGCTGCTCTAGTGCCCCATTTTTCTCTTTCCCTTCTATTACTTTAAATTCAAATATATAACATTTTTCTTCAAACCTTACAGTTAAATCTATCCTTCCTTTATTTGTTACATCTTCTGCTTTTACCTCTATCCCAAGCGCTGCAAAGTATGCATAGAACACGCTTGCATAAAATCCTTCGTATTTCTCTATATCATTTTTCCTGTACCAATCATTCGGTATCGATGCAAAAAATGCATGAAATATTTCTTTCATCTTTTCTATTTCTGACTTTATTAATGCTTCTGAAAGTTCTATCTCACTTTCTGCCTTTTTTTCCGGTTTTTTTGTTATGTAGTTTAGTATGTGATCCATAAACGATGTCCTTACTTCTATATTTGGATATGTAAGATAATATGTCCTTTTCCCAAATATATCTTTGTATCCTTTTATTGTTAAATATCCCGCTTGAAACAAAAGCGTTGTTATGTTCATGGTTTCTACATCAAAGCTTTCTATTATCTCTTCACCCGCCCTAAGATTCTCTATTTCCGGTAGATAGTATCTTTCTTTCATTAATAGCTTTATCAAAAATGTTGGCGTTCCCGTTTCAAACCAATATGGCCTGTATATCTTTTTATCCAAAAATAATAATACATCAAATGGATTGTATACCTTTTCCCCTAAAAAATTGTACCCATTGTACCACTTTTTCATCTCTTCTTTGTCTACCCCTTCTAATAACTCTTTAAATCCTTCTTCTAATTCTTTTTGCGTTATACCACATATGCTCGCATATTTTGGATCAAGTGTTATATCGTTTAAATTGTTTAACCCAGAAAATATCGATACTTTCGAAAATTTGGTTACTCCTGTTATAAATACAAATTTTATATATTCATCTGCATCTTTTATCACCGAATAAAAGTTTTTAAGGCTTTCTCTCATCTCTTTTGCTATCTCTTTCTCTTCTATGTTGTCTAATATCGGCTTGTCATATTCGTCTATCAATATCACTACTTTTTCTTTCTCTTTTTTGTATACCTTTTCTATTAGTTCTATAAATCTATTCTTTATACTTTTCTCCTCTAGTTTTATATCGTATCCTTCTGCGTGTTTCCTTAATATCATATCCTGTGTTTCTCTTAGTTCTTCCTCTGTTTTATGTACCCCTGCTCCAAAGGATATATAGATAACAGGATATTTTTTACTCCAATCCCAATTGTTCTCAAGGTATAACCCTTTAAATAGTTCCTTTTTTCCAAAAAATGCTTGCCTTAATGTGTCTAAAAATAAGCTCTTTCCAAACCTTCTTGGTCGTGAGAGAAAAAAATATCCCGATGTCTCTTCACTCAACATCTTTATAAATCTCGTCTTATCTACATAATAAAACTCTTTATCTTCTCTTAGTTTTGCAAAACTTTGTATCCCTATCGGTAATCTCTTCATATCTTCCACCACCTATTTGGTCTTTACGTATATATTCTAACACTTAATAGCAGTATAGATAAAATAGGATATTTGATAATAGATAGAGATGTAGTAAATATATTCTTTCAACTAATCTCAAAAAAATATTATCATCTTTTTTTTTTAACTTCTTTAATTTCTTTCTTCGATTATAAAGCTTCATATTACCTCATCTATAATTATATGGCAACTACCATAATGTTATATATAATAACGGTCAACAAACATATTAATTTTTGTAAACCTTATAGCACTATATTTTCTAATATAACTTCAAATATCTTCAAAGAATAAGTTTGATTTTAGAGTCATCAAACTTAAATAATACTTCTCAGGTTTATAAACAAAACTACTAACCATTGCCAGAGGAATCTTTCTCCGTCATTTTGAGGATGTAGGCTCCTTTGTTACTATGTTACTCAGAATGACAAAAAGAGGAAGTGTCATTCAAGATTCTTCAGCGCTTTACACCTTTCAAATGACAAAAAAATTTCAACACTTGCCAATCTCACTAATCTTTCTAAGCTTCTTTTTTCTTATAATCCTTATACAAAAGTATAACAAGAACAATTAAAAAAGCTATCATTACTGCAGGTACAACCCATAAAGTATCCAAAGCTAATTTAAGACTAACAAGTAAAATTGATACTGACATAAAAACTGACATCACCATAAAAATTTTAGTGCCATAATACCAGCCATATGGAAAAAAGTGTGCGCTCGTTATCATGGCAAGAAAAATTATCATTTCTTCGGGCCTTTTTATCATAGCCCATATCACTATTGGATAATATATAAGCTGTGCTATGTTTAAATAAAATCCCAAAATAGAAAGAGGATTATCGTCTATCTTCCATTGTGCCTTAAAGATTTTTGAAAAAAACATTGCAAGCGGAAATAACAAAGCCGTAGACCATAAAATCAATGAATTTTTTGTTTCTAATGAAAATGGGGATAACAATATAACAAGCATAACTCCCCAAACCACAGAAGCAGATAGTAAAAACGCTATTCCATTTTTACACTTTACAGATAACTCTTCCTTCCAAACCTTTAAACCCATCATCAATCCCCCCACCACTATTTGTTATATATTTCACACACAAAACAAAACATCACACACATTTTAACATACCGTTATAAGAACGTCAATTAAAGTTAGAATTCCCTAAAAAAAGAAGAAACAAGTATTATAAAAAGCGTATTCAATGGGATGTCATCTAAGATCCTTTGAGTATATGCACTCAAAATGATTAAAAAGTTCAATACTTACCAATCTTTCCAACTTTTTTTCATTATTTTCTGAACATATTCATTAACTATTATCATCTGGAATATTCCAATAAATCTAAATATAACTTTTCATTCTTGATATAATTTAGGTATTAAATAATGTTGTTTGTTTAAATACAGAAGAAATTATTCAAATCTTAAAAACTATACACAAAAAACAAATAGCGGTAAGCTTTCAGATTATTGGGATAACTTTAAACCACTTTCCATAGCTTTTTATGACAATTCATATGTATACATAATAGGTTTTGACAATCCTCCTAAAAACTTTATAGAAGAACAAGGGATTTTCATAGGAAAATGGATAGAATGAAAACTTTGTAGGAAATACTGCTATCAATTTCAACGGAAAATATATGGGAATATGGAATATCTCAACAATGGATAAGCTCGAAACATTTCCATTTTTTTATTCGAAAATAGTACACGAACTCTTCCATGGTTTTCAATTTCTAAATAAAGATAAAAGATTTGCAAATGAATTTCTTGCCTTTCAATATCCATTCACCTTGGAAAACATTGCCCTGAAAATCTTAGAAAGAAAATACCTTTTAAAAAGTGTTTTTGAAACAAATAAACAATTAAAAACAGAATATGTGAAAAAATTCATATCCTTTAGAGAAAAAAGACGACACTTAATAAATAATTTCCTAGATTACGAGCTTTGATTAGAAAGTACAGAGGGAACTGCAACGTATGTAGAATATAGAGCATTATTAGATGAAAGCAAGTTTCCAAAAAGCTTCTTAATTTCATTGTTTGGTGAAGATTTAATAAAAATTAAAGATTTAAAAAACTTTAGAGCCAGTTGTTACTCAACAGGCATGTATATCTCACTCCTCCTTGATCAAATAACTCCCAATTGGAAAACAAACTATACAACTTTCAAAAAATAATATCTTTATAACTTTTTGCTTGATATTGTAAAATATCAACCATCTGACTTAAAAGATTTACTTGCATATGAACAAACTAAAAAACTAGCGCAAATACTAATACAAAAACGTTAAAATGACATAGTCCAAGCATTCGAAACGTTTGAAAAAAACAACGGCTACAAAATAGTGTTAGAAGGAGAATTTAATCTATCGGGATTTGATCCCATGAACATTCTCAAAAAAAATAATTTGCTGCTACACAAAACATTCTTGAAAATTAAATTTAAAGAGAAAGAGTTGTTTATAAAAGGTCCTGCTGTATCTGAAATGGATAATAATGTATGGAAATACAAAAAAATTATTTTCTTTTCAAGTCAAAAACCAAAAATTGTAAGAGGAAATACGATTGAAATTGACGATGTAATTAAAATAGAAGGCACACTGTATGAAAACAAAGCAGGATTTTTCATAAAAAATAGTGTATAGATAATGACAAGGTTTTGAGTAATCTACGTAAAAAGAGAGCACGTAATGCAAAGGGAGCTTACACACTCGAAAAAACATTCAAGATTCTTTGTGCATATACACTCAGAATGACAAAAATCCAATACTTGTCTTGTTAAATACCCTCTACTTTTCCCATATGGATGTTTTATTTGAAAAAGTGAACTTATCTATATTATTTTGCCTTATTTAAACTTTCTACATTATTTTCATAATATTTGTGCAGATTAACAACTAACTTCCTACTTCTATAAAAATATATAACAGTATCTACTTTACTACCCTACACTAAACTTTCCATAGCTATTTCTAACATTTCTTTTGCAGAATACTTCCCCGTGTCATATAATTCTCCATAAATTCTTAAATACTTATCCGATTTAAATTGGATTAAATCATAAGTAAGCTCTTTTGCAAGTACCATAGTATTGTAAAATTGTGCCAAACATTCATATGCCATATAAAACTGTTGAAATTGCTTTACCTCAGCTTGGGTTTGCAATCTATCATTGGAAATAAATTTTTTTATCATAGGAAGGCCCAAATCTATCAATATATGAGTACCAACCTCATGACTTATAAAATCAAGCAACCAATCTAACCTGGAACCAGAATAAAAAACATTTCTATCATACCCTAAGGAATTAGCATTTGGACCATTTTCTATGGAAAATACAAAAACTATCTGATATTCCCCAAACTTAAAATCAAGCCCAGTTACCTCTTCCCAAGACCTGATAAGATCCAACTTTTCTAACTCTTGATTTACAACTTTTGCTTTTTCCTCAAGTTTTCTACTCACATCTGGCCACACCATCGATTCATAAGACGAGAAATTTTCCTTATAAATTTTTCCCACTTTTTCAATAAGCTCTGCTTTATCTTCTATATTCTTAAACCACTCATCATTTATTTCTGGAAACCAAAACCTTCTCTTTTTAACATAATCAGCATACTCTCTTAAAAAATCCCCTTTTGTTCTTCTCTTTAAAGCCTTTAGCAATAAATAAAAATACTTTTGCAGCTTTTCTTCTGAGTCAAGATTGAGGTATGCTGGGAAAAAAATTAATGGATCTACAAGCTCTGAGGCAGTTCCATTTTGAAAACTAAGAATCTCTCTATTCATTTTAAGAAACTCAAGGTCCTCTTTTCTCAAAAAACAAGAATAGTCTTTAGTATAATCATTTTGAAAATTTACACCAGAAGCCGCAAGAACATGAAATATATAATTTACCCCCTTTTCAACTGTTGCAACCACTTTCTTCAAAAAATCACTCCCTCCCAAATAACCCGCCATAATCTTCACAGCTTGTATACAGTCGTTACACTAGTCACAGAAGGTAATATTCTAGATGCTAAATTTATTTTACCGGCCCCCTTTCAATAGATGTGGATATTATTGCTTCAAACTCTTCTTTTGTTATATGTTGTGGTGTGTAATCTCCTCCTATATTCTTAAGATTTCTGTAAAAAGACCTCATGTGATTCCTTGAACCTTTCATTAAATTTTTGTATACAGCTTTTATATCTTCGTTGTCTGTCTTTTGAATACAAGATTGAAGGTCAGCTATATCAAGGTCCTCTATTATCATACCAACCACCAAAGCGTCCTTGTAGGATTTTGAACCAATCTCAATAAGTTCATTATAAAGCTTCTGGAGTTCTTGATTTACAAATTTTCCTTTTACATCTTCTTTCACGGGATCATCTATATTGTATTTGTCAAGTAATATCTTTACAGTATCCATATGTGTTTGCTCAGATTTTGATATATTCAAAAATATCTGTACTTTCCAAAGTTCATAAAGCTTGAAATACACATCTCTTGCAAGTTTTTCTTCCTCTCTCATAATCAAAAGCCCACTTATTTCATCTGATGAAAGTGCTTGTTTCGGCATAGAAATAAGCTGATCTTTTATAGAAACAAAATCAAAACCAGCACCCATCCCATTATTTAAAGGCGCGTTAGGTCCAGCTGCTATAAATAACACCAAAACAATTCCCAAAAATATTACCACACTAAGTTTTTTTAACATACTATCACCTCCTAGATAAATAATACACAAATAACCTTAAAACAATCTTAAAATACCCTATTTTATATCAATTTCCAAAATCTCTCCCACTACATACGGATTTTTTTTTGTTCATCAATTGGACGTTTATCTGTTGCCATTACATACGAAATTTTTCTTCCAAAATTTAATTTATGCGAAACTTCTTTTACAATATACCCCAAAAGAGTTGTTCCACCTGTTAAGTTAACTACAATACTTCCAAAGCCTTTCAGAAATTCTTTTGCTTTATCAATTGCACTTTTAAGTTCATCAATCCCCTCAAATAGATCATTTATTAAAATCTTTTCACATTCTCCTCTAAAATTTGCTTCCTCTTTAATTTCATCTAAAAGCTTTTCACATTCCCTTGAGGTTATTACTACAAGTTTTTCTGCACTGTATTTTTTAACACAGTAAAAAGCGCTCCTTGCGTTGTACCAAGAGGTGATAGTATAGCTGTCTTTGAAACATTTCTTCTTAGACATTCTTTCATAAAGTTGTTATTTTTAAATTCATCTAACGGCGTATCTATCAACTCTTTAACTCTTTCACACAAGGTACTTTTAGAAAATCCAAAATGGGAAACATAATTACGTGCTTTTCTAATACTTTCATCTATACAACCTTGAAATTCTCTTGTTTGTGTATCAAAAAATTTATCACTTAAATTTTTTTCATAAAGAACAATATTTATGTAAAATTCCCTTGCAAGTCTTAAGGCCATACCTATATCTTCTGTTTCATAGTAAAACTTTATAAGTTCTTTTTCAGATTCTAGCTCATCTTTATTTAAAATTACTTTTCCTTTATTTGCATCAAGTTTTTCATACCTTTTGCGGTGAAAGTTCAGGGATAAACTCTTCTATCTCATATAAAAATTCCCTATTATTCAAACACTCCACAAGATTGTTTATATTCTTTTTTAACTCTTCAACTGAACCAAGCCTTAAATAAAAACTAAGTCTTTCTAAATTTTTTCTTAAATCATTTAATTTTTTAATATCTTTTTTAAACTTACCATTTTTTGATTTTTCTTCTTTAATTTTTACTTTAATCAAACTTGCTAAACTCTTTGTATAAGCATACTCTTTAAACAACTTTGCCGCATACAACCAATCTATGAACTCTAAAACTTCTCTTTTATTTAAAGCCCTTGTTTCATCTTTATCTTTATAATATTTCCCATACCAAATTTCTGTAATTTTTGAATTTTTCGCCTCTTTTAAATACATAGCCGCTACAAGTAAAACCATTGGAAACCATCTAAATGCATGGGTAATATCTATTTCAACTTCATCATTTTCATCTATAACCCTTAAAATCTCTTTCAAAAAATCTTTTATTGATATTTCTTCTGATATATCAATTACATCATAATGTACGTTCTTTCTCTTCAATTCAGGCTTTGCATGTTTTATCCAATTTTCATTACTTTTTGCATCTTTAGTTAAAAAGAAGATGATTTCCAAATTTTTCGAATCTTTTTTTTAATACTCAAAAAGTGCTAATGGAAAAATTCTCTGTCTTACTTGAACTTTCACCATATCTTCCCGTACCCAAAAATGTTAAAAGTTTTTTCATAAAATCCCCCATGTTTTTTTATAAAGGTTATAAAAGATGGTATA
This sequence comes from Thermosipho sp. 1074, assembly GCF_001999655.1. Taxonomy (NCBI): domain Bacteria; kingdom Thermotogati; phylum Thermotogota; class Thermotogae; order Thermotogales; family Fervidobacteriaceae; genus Thermosipho; species Thermosipho sp. 1074. The sequence continues at coordinate 84,874 of NZ_LBEX01000013.1, forward strand.
ATCTTTTATTATTCATACTCTCCTTGCATCTCTTTAAAAATTTTGCTTTTTTCATCATCTCCTGAAATATAATCCATTTTTAATGGTGTAAATGGGAAATTTTTACAATATGGTGGTTTTCTGTTATATTTTAATATCGAAATCAACTTATTTTTTACAAAATTTAATACAAACATCCTCTCATTTCCTCTTCCATCAAACTTTTTTAGCGCGCATAGTAATATATACCATATAGTTTGTTTTAAGTCTTCATATGACTCACATTTATAACCATACCTTTTAAAATACCTCCCTGCTATCATATCAACCTCTTTTTTATACTTTTCATATACATTCATTAAAAACCCTCCCACAAAAAATTAAGAATATATAAGAATATATACATAAGTATACCACACATACCAAAAAAACAGGAGGGGACATTCCCCTCCTGCAAAACTTTATTTAATTAAAACATCACATTTGTAAGATAATCTATTGCAGGAGATAAAATCAAGTGCAGCATTTCCCTTGGTATATCAATGTTTAAATCATCGAATATGTTATCAACAAGTTCAATAACTTCTTTCTTTTTGTTTTCTCCATCTCCTGGTCTTTCTACAAGAATCATAAAAAGTTTAACCACATCCCACAACATATTAATCACCTACTTACTGAATTAAATCAAGAACAACGTTTGTGTTTGTTTCAATAACACGTGCTTCATCAAATACGTACCCTGCTGGAACAAGCCCGTTGTCTATTAAACTTTGTGCGTCTGTCTCAAGTTCTGCCGAATCAATATTTTCTATTGGTTCAGGAATGTTAATTCTTAAACTTTTTCCCTCTGTTTGATTTCTAAAAACCAAAGCCAACCTTTTCATCCCTATCACCCCTTAATATTTTTTCATTCAAATATCATTATCACTCAACTATCTCATAAGTTACAACCATGGCGCTATCTACGGAATAATTTGTGTATTTGTCAATAATCTGGACAATAGCATTTGCCTTAACAACATCCACAGTATCCCCAACATTTAATGTTTGTCTTTTAAAAACTGGTTCTCCATTTGCATCTGTGCCTGTAAGATACTTAATAGAAAGCTTTTTCATATCAATACCCCCCAAAATTTTTCTGCACGCTGCCGGCCGCGTACATATAAATATATCTACACAAGATAGTCTTCTTAACAGTATTGTATACAAACGTATAGATATTGTTACATAAAAAACTTTTTAAAATAGTCTAATACGTACTGGAATACTCCTTAAGCACAACTAGGCAGGGTTAACAGAAAAGTTACATAAAAACAATAAAGTGTTTGTAATTATAAATTCTTAAAGACTAAAAGGAGGTGTGTCTTGAACATAAGCAAAGAACCTTATTTTGGCCTCTTTTGTCATTTTGGACAAAACAGAAAATCTTAATAATATTATAATATTATATGCTTTTTTGTCGCTACTTAGATATGATTTTATTAATACAAAAGGAGAGTTAAAATTTGAAACTAATTTGAAATCTATCTTCTTATCATTATCTAAAAAAATAATTTTTTCTTTACTCGCAACAAAATCATTCCAACATCTTTTTTATTTATTAAAACAAACACTCCCAATGTTACCACTTGAATTATGGTAATAATAAGAATATTTTCTTGTATATAATTCAAAAATAGAGACAATATCACAAGTAAAAGGCTTAAAATAAACTTTTTCCAGCTAATCTTTATCTTAAAATACTTCTTTGTTTCAAATATTCTCATTATCCACATAGTTAAAAATGCCATCATCGTTGAAATTGCCGCCGCTTGCACCCCTATCATTGGTATAAACACTACATTTATTCCTATGTTTACTATCGCACCTATTACCGACGTTTTAAACGCTCCTATCGTCTTCTTTGATGCTATATACCCCACCCCAAAAAAACTTGAAAATGATGAAAATATCGCTCCTAAAAATAAAAACGGTATGTATCTCCACGCTTCATAAAAACTCGCTCCTGCCATCATCCTCACCATCGGTTTTAATACTATCGAAAATACTATTACTACTAATAATAAAAACGTTGACAGTATTCTAAATATTTTAGAATAAAATTCATCTTTATTTCCATTTTCGTATTGTTCTACCGCAGATATTTGCCATGCCTGATAAAATATCCCATTTAATATCGTTATTAGTGACATAAATTTATACGATACCGAATAAATCCCATTTGCCGCAAATCCCAGGTAAAATATTATTAAATATCTATCCGATACATTCATTATCCACCAGGAAAGTCCATTTGGTATTAAAGGAATTGAATATTCTAACATATTTCTTATCTTTTGTAATGACACATTTTTTAATGATATGTCTTTGTATATCTTTCCAACTATTAAAAGAAATAACACATCTACTAAACTTGAAAGTATATATCCTAGAAAATATCCTTTTATTCCATACCTTAAAACCACTACAAACACTATCCCAAGCGTTGCAAATGAAATTGTGTGTATTATATCACCTAATGCAAATATAAAAAGCTTTTGTTTTGCCCTAATATATGTCTTAAAAATTGAAAGAACAGAATTTATCGCAAGTGCAAATACCATATAAATTGTTAATTCGGATATACTTTCTATTTTAGATATTATTGGAACAAATACTAAAAATACTAAAATCCCCCAAAAAGAAACCATTAACGCCGAAGAAAGTACCCCCGATTTTTCTTCTTCACCTGTTTTTTCCATTGTAAAACGAAACACTGCATCAACAATCCCTAATGTAAGAAACGGCAGTAATAGACTTATCGTTGTAGTAAAAAAATCTATTTTTCCATAATCAGCTTTGGTAAGAACCCTTGTAAAAATTGGTAATAAAAAAAAGGAAATTGCTCTTGAACCAAATGTTCCAAGTGATATTATAACTGTATTTTTCGCAAGTACTTTATACTCTTTTTCCAGAATTCGTCACCAACCTCAAAAATATTCTATTATTCAAAAATTCTGTTAATATCATTTTTTTCTCACGGAATTTTTTATATTTTTCAATAAAAGCCCTCTTAATTTATATATAAGTTTTTTTATCAGGGGATATTTTGAGAAATTTCTGTACATATACTTTAAAAACTTAATTTGTTTATTTACTCTTTTTCTATTAAAATATTTTAAAGGATAACCTAATGGTTGCGATTTTTTTAGTTCTTCAATACCCAAATTAGATACACTAATCAGTTTATTTTCTTTTATTATTTGCAACCCCTTTTTTGTGTTTGCTGTAAAAATTGCTATTTTTTCCTCAGTATCAATTCCCCAATTATCTCCAATAGAGATATCTGAAAATTCTAATCCAAATAATTTTTTACAATTTAGACAACCATCAGGAATAAAAAAGTAATCTTTGCTAACAAGATAATCCAAACAATCAATTGTAATCTTTCTTCCATCTTCTAGAGTTATAATAATATTCCCGGGTCTTTTTAAACCGTATCTTGATTTATAACTTTTAACATTTTTTTCAAGTACATAAAGTAGATTATTTTCTTTCAAATATTCTTTCATTCCATTTTTCATTCTTCCAATTGTACAAGTCAAACTAATTGTTGCATAAACATTATTTATATTAAATTTTTGACAAAATTTTTCAAACGCTATATTATGACAAGGAAGTCCTACAAACAAAACTGATTTATATTTTTTTATTTTTTCTATGTTTAAAAGCTGTTTTGACGTATGATAAAATGAACCTGAATGCTGCAAAACCTTATTTTTTGAAGTCAAAAAATCGCCATAAATATTCAAATGCCTATCAAAAAACGCTACTACAACTGCATCTATTTTCTTTCTGTCAAATAAATCAATAATTATTGACGAAACAATTCCTCCAGAAGACGAATTTCTAACAATTTCATCATTTTTTGATTTCCCAACAAATACATCTTCTATTCCTTCAATATTTTCTTTTTTGCTCATTAAATCCGTTGGACAAACATCAACACAAAGCCCACAAGAAGAACATTTTTTACTATCAACAAAAGGTAATATACCTTTATTTGAAACCTCATGTATATTTATACATTTCTTAGGACATATTCCTTCACAAAGTCCACAACCTATACAATTAAACTTTACTTTTTCAAAAACATTATTTTTCATGTTTTTCCCTCTTCAATTTTAATTCTATTTTTTTCAATGCTTCCACTAAATATTGTTTTGAATTTTCTATTACTTTACTAATTTCTTTATTTTCTAAATTAGAATAAGCTTTTTGAGTTTTTTTCAAAATTTCTTCCACAATTTCAAAATTATTCAAAGTATTTTTTATCTGAACATTTTCCAATTGATATAGACTCAATAAATTCTCCATTCTTGAATTTACTTTAGAATGTGCAAACGATATAAATGGTTTATGAAAAATCAACGAAAAAGCCGTACCATGGAAAGAATTTGTTAATATATATTTAGCTTTCAAGAACAATTTAACAAAATCTATAGGACCAACATCATGTAATTTTTTTATTCCAAAGTTTTTACCAAAAAATCTTATGAAAGGTATTTCAATACTTAAAACAGGAATATTATATTTTTCAGATAAATATCTTGCTGTTTTTAATAAATTAGGGTTATATTCTAACATATATACTAGAACATATCCCTTTCTTGGAATTTTATAGTTACTATTTTCAGATATTTTTTTCCATTCATTTGAACTTATAAGAAAAACTGGATCTATACATAAATTATACTTTTTTCCCTTACAGATTTTATTTACATAATCTATCGAAGTTTTTTCTCTCAGTGAAACAAAATCAAACTTTTCTAAAGATTTGCAAAATAAATCGACAAGTTCTCTTTTTATTTCATTTTTGCCTAAACTTGCAGCATAACTTATTTTGTTACAATTAATGTTGTATAAAAGATAATCCCCAATATACTCTTTTGTTATATCATAGTTCCAAACTTGGTCACTACCTACAATAACTAAATCAAATTTATTTATTATCTTAGATAACTCATTTCTATTTTTTGCTTTTTCTGTTAAAAGCATGTTTTCATTAATAAATTTCTCAAACTTTTTATATTGTTCGAATTTTATAAATTTCTCCATTAATTTTTTAATTGCCGTCTTAAAACGAATTTGTGTATAAAAAATCCTTTTATTATACATATTAGCAAAATAATCTGGAACATAGTTTATAATATAAACCTCATTGTCTTCACTTAAATATTTATATTCCGCATACATCTGTAACACAGCTCCATAATTGATGGCCCAATTAAATGTTAATATACCTATTTTCATAATTTTTCCTCCAATAAATTTTTATAGCAAAGTATAATTTCATTTACATGATGTTTTAAAGTATATTTAAAACCAATTCTTTTAATTTCTTTATTCATTTCTTGCAACAAATATGGATTTTCTAAAATAGCTATTATAATTTTTTTCAAATGTTCATTTTCACTATCTTCTTTATAAATAAACCCTGTTTTACCATCCTCTAACAAATCACTAAATCCAACATTTTCAGAAGCTATAACTGGAATCCCGTAAGAAAAAGCCTCTAACCCAATTAAACCAAAAGTTTCTTTCCATTTACTTGGAATTATTAAAACACTTGAATTTGAAAATATCTCAATTAAATCTTTATAACTATATTTACCATAAAACTTGAAAAAATTATTATCAAAATTATCTAAATTTATCCCAGAATAATTACCATAAATATTTATTTGCCAATTTGTATGATTTTTCCTTATTTCATTTAAAATATTTACCAAATCATAAAAACCTTTTTCCTTATTCAAATATCCCATAAAAAGCAAATTAACTTTTCCGTTAATTAAGGGTTTGTAATTTATAACATTCCTATTGTCTTTTATTTTTGAATGTGTTACAGGTAAAATTTTATATGTTAATTTATTTAAATTGATATATTTAGAAAACTCATTCTTGGTTACACTACTATTAAAAATTATAAAGTCAAAATTTTCTAAAATTTTAATATAATACTTTCTGAATTTCACAAATCCCATTGCTTTATTTTTATCAATCACTAAATTTTGATAATATTTTTTTTCGTTTCGATGTTTCAAATGCTTAAACGGTTGATACACTTTTTTGAGTACTTTATAGCCTAACGGAAATGACATCAATAAATTTCTTGCTTTTATGGATTTATATGAAGCTTTATAATTACACAAAACACACGATTTTCCCTCATTAAAATCATTACATAAAGTACCATCATATTTAAACAACTTATACTTAGGGCAAAGCCCAAAATAATCATGAGCACTAAATATTGTTTTTATTCCCAGATTTTTTGCTTCATATAATAGTTCTTTTGGAAATCCCATTAAAGAATGAACATGTAGTATTTCAATTTTATTCTTTTTTAAAAAGTTTTTATAATTATTTTCTTTTTTTTCCTTGATAAATTCATTTGGATTACCTATCCCTAAAAAACTCACAGGATGTGAATTTATTATTTGATATACTGGCAGTTTTTCCTGAACTTTAAAAAATTTTATTTTACTCTTCCTTTTTCCATTATAAATTCCTGGCATTAGCATTATAACGTTATGCCCCATTTTTAATTGTTCTTTCGCTAAATCTGTAGCATAAACCGTAAGGCCTCCTCCATGCAACGGAGGAAAACCTAAAAAATAATGTGCAATATTTATTTCTTACACCTCCTTAGTTTTATTACTTTTTTCATAATGTTTCTCATAAAACTTCAAATACTCACCTGAAATAATTCTTTTTATCCAATCTATATTATTTAAATACCACTCTATTGTCATTTCAATTCCATCATCAAACATTATCTGTGGTTCCCAGCCAAGTTCCTTTTTTATTTTATTTGGATCTATTCCATATCTTCTGTCATGCCCTGGCCTATCTTTTACGTGTTTTATAAGGCTTTCATTTATTTTTTCATCTTTTGTCTTTTCTCTTAATATTTCTATTATCTTTTTTACTATGTATATGTTTTCTTTCTCATTATGACCACCTATGTTGTATATCTCTCCGCTTTTTCCTTTTTCATATACCATATCTATTGCCCTACAATGATCTTTTACATATAGCCAATCTCTTATTTGCTTGCCATCTCCATATATTGGCAATTCTTTGTGATTTAGCGCGTTCCATATCATTAAAGGTATTAATTTTTCTGGAAATTGGTATGGTCCATAGTTGTTTGAACATCTTGTTATGTTTATTGGCATTTTATATGTGTCATGGTATGCTTTTACTATAAGGTCTGCAGATGCTTTGCTTGCTGAATATGGGCTGTGTGGATCAAGTGGTGTTTTTTCTGTAAAATACCCCGTTGGTCCTAAGGATCCATATACTTCGTCTGTGGATATTTGTAAGAATTTTTTCCCACTTTTCCAACTTTTCCCATCATACCAATATTTTTTTGCTACATCAAGTAGTGTTTGCGTCCCAAGTACATTTGTTTTTAAGAATATTTGTGGCTCGTATATTGACCTATCCACATGTGATTCTGCTGCAAAGTTTATTACCCCATCTATATCATATTCTTCAAATATATATTCTACAAGTTCTCTGTTACATATGTCACCTTTTATAAATTTAAATCTTTTCTTTTGCTCTTTTGTAAGATTTTCAAGGTTTTCAAGGTTTCCTGCATATGTTAGCTTATCCAAGCCTATTATTTTTCTATCTTTGTATTTGCCAAGATAGTAATATACAAAATTGCTCCCTATGAAGCCTGCACAGCCTGTAACAAGCAGTGTCATAAAAAAACCTCCTTTTGGCTAACGGCATATAGTTTATAGATGAATTTTTTGGCTATGTGTTACTTACCATCATTCATTCACCAAACAATTCTTTCAAAAATCTATCCACAGCATTTTTCCAATGTGGCATTTCAATGTCTAACGTCTCTTTTAAACCAAAATTATCAAGTTTTGAAAACTTAGGCCTTTCTGCAGGAAGATTGAAATCTTCCTGTTTTGCTTCTTTTAATATTCCTTTCCATCCAATCTTTTCAATGATGTATTTTGCATATTCATATCTTGAACATATCCCTTCGTTTGAAACATGGTACAATCCTTTTGCGTGTTCTTTAACAACTTCCAATGTTACCTTTGCAAGGTCAACGGTATATGTTGGAGCAGATATTTCATCTGTAACCAACCGTAATTCATCTTTTTTCCTTGACCATTCAATTACTTTTTTAGCAAAATTAATATTTCCAGTTCCAAATACCCAGCTTGTTCTAATAAGTGCATAACCATCAAAAAATTGCGAAAGTAATTTTTCTCCAAGATATTTACTTTCTCCATATTTTGATAACGGATTTGGTGAATCATAAATGGTATATGGAGAACCTTTTTGTCCATCAAACACATAATCTGTCGAATAATGCACAAGAAAAGCCTTAACTTCACTTGCTGCTATTGCCAGATTTCGCACAGCAAGTCCATTTATGTTGTATGCCAACTTCCATTCTTTTTCTGCTTTATCAACCGCATTATATGCTGCACAATTTATTATAACATCTGGTTTTGTTTGTTTTACAAGTTCTCGTACATCTTTTAAATTAGTTATATCAAGTTTTTTATATCCTTTAGCAAAATCAGTTGCAATATATTCTATTTTCTCTTTTTCAAATAATTTTTGTAAATCCTGTCCAAGCTGCCCAGCAGCACCTGTTATAAGGATTTTCATTTTATCACCCAATTTTTTTACCATTCAAGTTTTTTTACTATTTCTTTTAATTGTGGTAATTTTTTATCTTTTTCCGATAATATTTGCTCTTTTATACCATATTCTTCAAATGGCCATTTAATATTTATATCAGGATCATTCCATATTACTCCTGCATCATATTCAGGATAGTAATATTCAGTTGTTTTGTAAAGAAAATCAGCCTCATCACTTAAAACAAGAAAACCATGTGCAAAACCTTCTGGAATATAAAACATTTTCTTGTTTTCTTCAGATAATATTACACCATACCATTTTCCAAATGTTGGTGAATTTTTTCTAAGGTCTACTGCTACATCAAATACAATCCCTCTTACAACACGAACAAGTTTTCCTTGTGGATATTTTACTTGGAAATGTAATCCTCTTAATACACCTTTCTTTGACCTTGAATGATTATCTTGAACAAAGTCTATATCAAGCCCTATTTCAGAAAATTCTTTTTTATTCCAGCTTTCCATAAAAAATCCACGAGTATCTCCAAATACCGTTGGTTCAATAATATATAATCCTTCTATTGGAGTCGATGTCTTTTTGAACTTTGACATTGTTTTATCCTCCTTCTATAGCTATTAGCTACACGTTACAAATTCCGCTATTTGCCACTTTCATTTGCAATTTCTATTAAGTACCTTCCATATTCTGTTTTTTCCATAGATTTTGCAAGATTAAGTAATTGTTCTTTTGTTATATAACCAAGTCTGTATGCTATTTCTTCTATTGCGGCAATATAGAAGCCTTGCCTTCTTTGTATTGCTGCAATAAAGTTACTTGCTTCTAAAAGTCCTTCTGGTGTTCCCGTATCAAGCCATGCAAAGCCTCTACCAAAAAGTTTTACTTTCAACTTTCCCATTTTTAGGTATTCTTTATTTAAATCTGTTATTTCAAGTTCTCCTCTTGCAGAAGGCTTTAGATTTTTTGCAAGTTCCACTACCTGTTCGTCGTAAAAATATAATCCAGGAACAGCATAATTTGATTTTGGATGTTTTGGCTTTTCTTCTAATGATATTACATTACCTTTTTCATCAAATTCTACTACACCATATGCTCGTGGGTCTTTTACATAATATCCAAATATAACTGCTCCTTCTTTAAGAGATGCAGCATCTCTTAGTATTTTTGAAAATCCTTGTCCATAGAATATGTTATCTCCAAGGATAAGGCAAACTTTGTCACCAGCGATAAAATCTTCTCCTACAATGAATGCATCTGCAAGTCCACGTGGTTTTTCTTGTACTTTATATGAAAATTTTAAGCCTAATTGTGAACCATCTCTCAAAAGCTTTTTATACAAATCAATATATTCTGGATTAGAGATAATGAGTATTTCTCTTATACCTGCAAGCATTAAAACAGATAAGGGATAATAAATCATTGGTTTGTCATATATAGGAACAAGTTGTTTTGAAATAACCTTCGTCATTGGATATAGCCTTGTTCCTGAACCTCCTGCAAGAATGATGGCTTTCATTTCTTTCACTCCTCAGAACTTTACTCGATATTTTTTAAAAAAACAAACGATAATTCTATTTAATTTCCAAACATTTACAACCAAACTGGCAATAATCTTATTATATCTTTTGTACCTAGTAAGTAAATATATTTTAGATTGTTTGGCAATTTCCAAGGTTCTCATACATTTTTTTATATCAAATGAATTATGTTTGTGAACTACCGAAACATTAAACAAATAAGCAATTTTATAACCAGATTTTTTTAATTTTTCGGCAATAATATTTTCCTCTTCGTATAAAAACGTTTGTTCATCAAAAAAACCTATTTTTTTAAAAACTTCTAAATTTAAAAACATACAGCACCCATATATTCTAAATACGTCTATAAAACCACTACTTCTATCTATAAATTTTTTCTTCTTCAACTTAAAAAACAAAATATCAAAAATATTTCCTGTTAGTAATCTCCAAAAACTATTCTCATCATGAAAATATATGCGAACCAAATTACCAGAACTATCAAAGACTTTAGGCCCTATCATAGCATATTCTTTGTGATTTTCCATAAACTGAACAAATTTATTTACAAAAAACTGTTCAGAAATTTCAACATCAGGATTTAGTACAAGAGCATATTTTGCTCCAATACGATATGCTAAATCTAACCCAACATTATTTCCCTTTGCATATCCAATATTTTCTTCATTAAAAATTAAATCGAAACCATACATTGATTTCAATTTTTCCAACTTACTTCTTTCGCTCACTTCAACAGAATTATCTACAATTATAATTTTTATATTTTTATAATTTTGCTTTTCTAAATTTTTTAAAAGTCTCTCTACAAGATTACTTTGGTAATAATTAAGAATTACTACACTAACTAAAGGGAATGGGGCATTCATGTTTTTCCTCCTGATTCTTCAAAACTATAATCAATTTATCAAACCAAATATTGAATGATATAGAAATTCCAAAATCAAAATCTAATAGTATACTTTGATTTAATGCAATACACTAAATTTAATCCAACATTACTTTTTTGTATATTTAAACATAACCATAAGTCCCTATATAATTTCTTAAAATGGCAATCTTATCTTCCTTAGTATTTTTTAATAAAATAAAAAATACTACAACGACTAAATGCCACAAATATTTCCAATGCAAATAATCTATGAAAAGAAAATTTATGAACCATTCTATTAGAATCTGCACAAGAAAATTTCTATAAAATGATTTTCTGCTTTTAACTATAATAAAAAAATAAAACTGATTACTCCAATTCTTAATATACTAAAAAACTTTTTTGCGATTTAATTCAATTTCATATGTATCATTTTTGACACTAAAATTCATCGTTATTAAAACCATTAAAATCCAAAATAAAGTATTCCTTAAACCATTATGAGCTAATCCATAAACCAATTGAAAAAACATCAAATAAAAATTCCCAAATTTAGATTTTTTATAAACTATAAAGATTATAATTCCAAATAATATAAATCCAATAACTCCATAAGACATTAAAATATTACCAAATGTGGAGTGTATTTCAATACCATAACCAAAGCGTTTATAATCTCCTTCACCAGCCCCAAATGCAAGGTATTCTGGAAACCTTAAGATCCTATCATAACCTCTTGCAACTAATGAATCATCACTTTGTCGTATAATAAATCTATTCACAATGTTCCTAAAAAAAACACTAGATTCAGCCATTTCACTTATTTGTTGAACTAACAAAAAGGTAACAAAAAATAAAAAGAATAAAATCAATATTTTCTTAAAAAAACTTTTCTGATTATAAATCTCAAAAAATAATAAAAAGGTTAAAATACCAACCAAAGATATAATCCCAGCCTTAGACATAGAAACAACAACCAAAATAGTTGAAAATATAATTCCAATAAGATTCCAGAACTTTTTTACTTCAATTCTATCTCCTAATAAAATTAGGATTGATAAAAATAGTAAATTGTTATAGGCTAATTGATTTGGATTGTTGAAAAACAATGAAACTCTTCCTACATTAGAACTAGGTAACCGGAAAATCAACAAAATTACTTGTAATGACAGAGAAAAAATTACAGAAAAATATATTATCTTATGCGTTAACCTAAATTCAATATTAATAATATTCTGGAAAAAAAGCAAAACAAAAAAATTATACAAATAATATATCGATTTTACCGTTATTTGTAAGCTACCATACAACAAAACTCCCCACACCATATTAACTAAAACAATCCACATTACAAACAAAAAGGTAAAGATAGTTAAATTTCTAGCTGAAGGATAAATATAAATCCTAAAGCCTTTTGATATAAAAAACAATAATATAGCTAAAGCTATAACAATATCCGAAATTTGAGGTAAACCACTTCTCCATAGATAAAAAGGCTTAAGTATAAAATAACTACCACTTAATAACAAAACTATATCAAAGATTGTTTTCTTTATTCTCATATGTCAACAACTCCAAAATATATTCTTACTTTTTCATAATGTAAAACCTATACCACTTAACAAACTCCTTTATTCCTTCTTCCAAAGCTGTTTTTGGTTCAAATCCAAAATCTCTTACTAAATCATCTATATCCGCATACGTTTCGGGAACATCCCCTGGCTGAAGTGGCAAGAACTCCTTTTTTGCTTTCTTTCCAATATATTTTTCTAATATTTCAATAAATTCCAATAATTCTACAGGATTATTATTTCCTATATTATATATTCTATAAGGAGCGACGCTTGTTCCTGGATCTAAATATCTTTTATTCCAATTTGAACTCTGTTCAGGCGGATTATTTAGTAATCTTACTACCCCTTCAATTATATCATCAATATATGTAAAATCCCTTTTCATTTTTCCATAATTAAACACTTTTATAGGTTCCCCTTTAAGTATAGCTTCTGTAAATATAAACAATGCCATATCGGGTCTACCCCAAGGACCATATACTGTAAAAAATCTTAGGCCTGTAGTTGGTAAACCATACAAATAACTATAAGTGTGAGCCATAAGTTCATTTGATTTTTTTGTAGCTGCATATAAACTAACAGGATGGTCAACATTATCATGAACAGAAAATGGCATTTTTGCATTTAACCCATAAACTGAACTAGAAGATGCATAAACTAAATGCTCTATTCCATAATGCCTACACATTTCAAGAATATTCAAAAAACCTACAACATTAGATTGAATGTATGCGTCTGGATTCACCAAACTATATCTCACACCCGCTTGAGCCGCTAAATTAATCACAATGTTAATTTTATTTTCTTTAAAAATCTTCTCTAAACCTTTTTTATTTTGTAAATCTTCTTTATAAAACTTAAAATTAGGAGCCTTTTTCAGGATTTCTAATCTGTCAAATTTCAATTGTACATTGTAGTAATTGTTAATATTATCTAGGCCTATTACTTTACAACCTTCATCTAATAACCTTTTTGATAAATGAAATCCTATAAATCCAGCTGCTCCCGTTACAAAATATGTTTTAGTTTTATCTATTTTCTTATACTTTAATACCATTATATACCTCCTCTTTTTCCAATGCATCTATTTTAAATTTTGTCAAAATAATATTTTTCTTATAGATGCTTCTATATCTATAAAATCTGTTTTTTTTGTTTCTAAAGTTAATTTTGAAATATCGGCTTTTGCCTTTTCAATATCACCAACTATTTTATTTATATAATTTACTTTGGCAGTTTTATTTAATTGAGCTTCAACAATTTTAACAAAATCTTTCATTGAAATGTCCTTTCCTGTACCAATATTAAATATATCAAATTTTTCTTTTTTTATATTCAATAATCTAAATACAACTTCTGTAAAATCATCTATACATATAATGTCCCTCGTATTTTCCCCATAATTGTACAAATCAATCGCCTCATCGTTTTTAATTTTATTGATTATTTTATTAACTCCTAAATCAGGTCTTCCATACTTACCAATGACAGTAAATATTCTCATGGAAATTAGCGGTATACCATATTTCATATTGTATACACGAGCTAAATTTTCAAGAGATAGACAACTTACTCCATACGGAGATATTGGAACACACTTCATGTTTTCATTAAACTCTGTTCCTTGATCTCCATACACAGAACTGCTTGAAGCAAATAAAACATTTTCTATACTTCTTCCTTTAATTAACTCAAGAAGATTTATAAAACCTTTTAGGTTATTCTCAAAATAGTAATATGGATTTTCAAATGAGTATTTTACTCCCGCTTTAGAAGCAAAGTGTATGACATAATCAAATTCTACTTTACTAAGGAAATTCCTTAAAGAATCGAGATCAAGTAAATCTAATCTTCTAAAAACTAGTTTTTCAGAGCGATATTCTTTGTTAAATTCAAAACTTTTTTCTCCTAGATCTAAATTGCGCAGCCTGTTTAACTTTAACTCCCTGTCTCCAAAATCAATCAAATTATCTATTCCTATCACTTCATAAAAACCTGAATTTATTAATTGCTTGGCAGTATGATATCCTAAAAAACCTGCTATTCCCGTTATTAAAACCTTTTTCATAACAATCACCTACTCTATTATTTTTTTTATTATTTTTAAATATTCTTTTACGACAATATTTCTATTAAAATCTCTTTCTATTTTTTTTCGGCTATTTTCTCCCATCTTTTTTCTCTCATTTTCCGGTAAATGTATAAAAAGCTCAACTTTATTTATTAGACTATCAACATTTTTAGGTTCAAATAAAAACCCATTATATCCGTCCACAACTATTTCTCTGCATCCAGGAATATCAGAGGCTATCAACGGCTTACCCATAGCTCCGGCTTCTAACAAAACGTTAGACATCCCTTCGTGATATGATGGATTGATTATACAATCTACTTCTTTTATTTGATTTCTCACATCATCAGATATTCCCAAATATTTTATTTTAGGATTTTTATTACTCAAAATAATGTCTCTATATTCTTCCTCTTCAAATGGACCTAAAATCTGAAATTCGACATTTGAATATTTTTTTGCTATAACATCGGCAGCTTTTAAATATTCTTCTATCCCCTTCTCTCTCATTATTCTCCCTATAAATAAAAATCTAACTATCTCATCTTGTTTTTCATTCTCTATAGGTTTAAATTTTTCAATATTCACTCCTGAACCAGGTATTATTTTTGCTTTATTTGGTAAAACTATCTTATTCGAAACAAATAAAGAATAATTGAATTGATTCTGAAAAAATACAAAAGTTGCTCTTTTACATGCATATTTATATAATTTTAAAACCACATTTTTTAATATTGGTTTAAAAAAGGAAGAACCTAAGCCTGTTATATTAATTATAACAGGCTTATCAAATTTACTTGCTACATACGTACCATATATATTAGGTTTAATTGTGTATGTTAAAACAATATCTGGATTTAATTCCCTCATTATTTTCCTATATTCCTTTATTACTCGCAATTCTTCTAAAGGATTTATGTTTCTTCTATTGAAAAATATTTGAATATGTTTCGCACCTAAATTAACTAACTTTTTAACCATTCGATCTTTATTATCTTCAATAGTTGTAAAGTAAACATCATATCTATTTTTAAGAAGCTCAATTATTAATTCTTTTCTAAGATTGTAAACCCATAAAGAATTATTTGCTAAAATTAAAATTTTTTTCATATCTTTCACCTTTCCAAATTATCCCAAAATCATTCAATGGATCATTCGTTAATTTATTATATTCTTTATTTTAGGAGCTCTACATAAAAAAATCGGAAGTTCTCCTAAAATTTAATTTTTCAACTGCTTTTTCTTTTAAATACCTTTAAATATTTATACTATATTTGATAGCATTTTTATATTTGCTTTATAGTAAAACGTTTTAAAAAATGTACTTCTAGCGTTTTGACTATAACCATAAAGACCTACTCTTATTTTCTCAAGTTTTTCATAAACTTCTTCAAAGTTATTAATTTGGAAAACAAATTCACCGTTAAATCCTGATTCCACATATTCCGGAAAACTTCCTATGTAAGATGCTATAACTGGTGTTCCAAACATAAAAGCTTTAGGTAAAACTCCACTCTGTGTTGAACGCCTATACAAATTCCACACACAAAAGCTTCTTTCAAAAGCTTTGTTAATTTCCTGATTTCTTAAAGGCCTTCCATGCGAAATTTTCAATGATCCATCCGCGATCATTAACTGCAATATTTTATCTTTATAAATCCATTTACTCAAATCTGTCCTAGTCGCAATTTCAAATTTTAAATTAGCTTTTGACTTATACAAAAATTTTATAAACTCTAAATACTTATCAAAAGCATGACCTTTAACAGCATGCCCAATATAAGAAAAATATTTTTTCTTACTTATATCTATTATTTCTTTATTAAACTCATCATCAAAAAGCAATGGTATTTTTACTACGCTTCCATTAAATTTTTTATCATGCTTTTCGTACAATTCTAACGCATAATTAGACGGAACTATTACAATATCAGATAAACGTAACATTCTTACTGAAAAAAAGTGAGCCAGAGTAGATTTTATTGCTCGCATCTTTCCTTCATTCTTTAAACGATTATAGAAACCCTCCCAAGGTTCATGATAAACATATGCTATTTTCGAGCCCTTAATTTTTAACTTACGCGAAACTACATGATTTACAACCGATACATTGTGAAATAAAACTAAGTCAAATCTTTCAGAAATTCTGTTTTTTTTAGAATACCAAATTTTGTTAGTAACACTATCATTTATAACAATTTTTTTATAATTTTCGTCTAATAGCAAATATACATCATTTCCTAATTCTGAAAATCCTTTTGAATAAGCAAGAATATGAGAATAATGCGCTGGCGAAAATTTCAAAGAAGCTATACAAACTTTCAAATCTATAACCCCTTTCTACTTAAAATTCAAATTTGTAAATTGATTTCCAAAGAAAATTACTAATTTTATTATTTCCACTCAAATAATGATAAGCTAAAGAATCGTGATAATCTATCAAATGGATCGCAAAATCATTAAAAATATGTTTTCTATACTCATGTGCTCTAATATGATTCCATAAAATTAAGTTGTAATGGTTCTTAGAAATTATTTCAGATAATTCTTGAGCAATTCTCTCTGAATAATATAGATAACTTTGTAAAGGTTCATTTTCAAAAACAACTTTTGATATTTCGGAAATTTTTTGAAAATCAGTTAAATAAAGCGGAAATATGTTATCATATAACTTTCTTACTTTTTTAATTAGTTGATTATCTAAGCTATCACTATACATAAAAGAAAGATCTACTTGAAACCTTTCACCTTGCTCCCCTCTTCCAAAATACTGCTTCTATTGTTTGAAGTATTATCTTTAAATCAAGGAATATGTTTCTATTTTTCACATACCATAAGTCATAACTAAGCTTTCTTTTCACTTCATTTAAATCGGATGCATATTTATACATTATCTGCGCCCACCCTGTAAGGCCTGGTTTTACATTGTGCCTTTGAGAATAAAATTCTATTTCTTTTTCAAATTGCCTGACAAATGGTATTTGCTCTGGCCTTGGTCCTACAATGCTCATATCTCCTTTTAGGATGTTTATAAACTGCAAAGATTCATCTATCCGAACAGGCCTTATTAACCTTCCAATTTTTAATATCCTATCTTCCTCCTGGTCTGCAAATTTTGCTTTATCTTCTTTATGCTTTTTCATGCTTCTAAACTTTACAAGCGTAAAATGCTTATTATCCTTCCCTACCCTTAATTGTTTAAATATAACCGGCCTTCCATCTTCTATAAGTATGGCAATTGCCGTTATAAGCATAAATGGGGAAAATATAATTAACCCGAGTATTGATCCAAATATATCGAGTATTCTTTTTGCAGGTGATTCTTTTGTATTTTGAAAAGCTATTTCATAATAATCTTTGAACTTTATTGCAACTTCTATTGGAATTCTTTTTAGTATTTTTTCAACAAGATTTGGAAGATATTCTATTTCGTATTTTTCCTTTAGCTCGTTTAACTGATTTTTTACGTATTTTTCTAGTTCTTGGTCAGCAACTAATACAGCATCATATTGTGCAATTTTACTTTTAAACACTGCCGGAGATGGATTTAAAAACTCAGAAAAAACAACTTTTCCTTGTGTTTTTCTTTCAATTTCGTTTAGTATATCTTTTAATTCTTCCTTTTCCCCTATTACAAGGTATCTTTTCCGAGAAGTATTTTTTATTAATATTAGATATTCTATTTTATGCAATATCGGAATAGTTAAAAGTAAGATTATAAGGTTATAGATGAAAAACCAACGGTTTAATATTTTATCCATCAATGGATAAAATATTAATATTCCAATAAATCCTATTACTATCCCTGCAAAAACCCTTATCAATTGTTCGTTGTAATCTTTTAGATAATCATAATCATAAACCCTAAAGGCATATATTCCCATCCATATTATAACAGAAAGGAAAACAGAAGAAAACACAGAAGAAGTTATAAAATAGTTAAAAGCAACTATCAAAAAAAAGTCAACTAAACCTATTATTCTCAAAAAATTCACCTAAATTCCTCCAAATTATTCAATATATGCAGTCTAATTATATCACAACAAAAACGCGTTTTCCATATAAAAAAATGGATGTTTATATAAATTTTAAAACAATTTTTAAAAATAAGTTTCTAAAATTAACACACATTTCTATTTAATATACGATTTTTATCATAAAAAATGGACATTTTATTTTGCAAACAAATTTGTTATAGCTTGACAGCATTTGCTAAAAGACTTTATAAGTTTAACACTTATACTTTCTGCGAGGTTTTTGAGCAACTCAAAGGCCTTTTTTGTTGTTTTAACAATTGCCATCCTTAAATAATTTTCTATTCTTTCATATTACTAACACTAAAGTATCCATATCCCACAGAAGTTTTTGCACCCACCCCCTGGTTTTCCAAGGCCTCTTTAAATAATTTTAAAAGACCATTTCCCATAATCTTATAATTTTCCATATTTTTTTTAGAACCTATTACAAATTTAAATTTAGTATTTTCTACTGTATAGAAAAATATAGGCTTAGGATTTAAATTATCACACGGTGCACTTTTTCCCTCGTAATATTCTTTGTAATGAACATTTATAACATCACGTTTTATATTTATCCTATCAATTGGAAATGCATCGAAAAATAGTACTTCACCCTTATTCTCTTTATCTCCAAAAATTTTACAAAATTCTTTATCTTTCAACGCTTCATCTTCTGATGAAAAAAAGTTTAAAATAACATAATTTCTCAACATACCTTTTAGCGCCTGACCAGGTATGTATGGCAATCCATATATATGGTGCAAAGTCATAGACGCTTCATACACAGATGGCCCTCCAAGACCTACAACCATTCTTCCTTGAACCTCTCCTTCAAAAAATTTTAAATATAAGGAAATTTTTTCTATCTTGCCATAGTAATCTTTTTTTATTTTTTCTATAAGCTTGCCAAATACAGAAAAATTAAAATTATTTATTTTCTTATCAAATTTTTTTGAAAATTTTTTAAATTTGCCAAACTTATTCA
The DNA here is from genome assembly GCF_001999655.1 of Thermosipho sp. 1074. Classification (NCBI taxonomy): domain Bacteria; kingdom Thermotogati; phylum Thermotogota; class Thermotogae; order Thermotogales; family Fervidobacteriaceae; genus Thermosipho; species Thermosipho sp. 1074. The sequence continues at coordinate 104,596 of NZ_LBEX01000013.1, forward strand.
TCAACAAATTAAAGTTATCAATCTTTTCATTATTTAATTTAAAAATTTTTAAAGTATCCATAGGTAAAACAAATTCTCCTTCCTCTTTGTTATTATTCTTCATTATTTCCATCACCTCTATTTTCGTCTTCCTCATCCTCTATAAGTCCTTCTGCAAACCTTCTAAGCCAATTAAAAAAAGCCAAAACTTCATTGGAAAGGGCCATGTATTCAGAAGACTCCAACATTGTAACGGTCTTAACTAATCCATCAAAATTTTCTATTTTACTTGCGTCTTTTAATATCCTTTTTTCATCTCTTTTTAGCCAATTTAAAATATTTTCTCCAATTATTTCATATGCCTTACTTTTCGCCTTTTTAGAAAGTATAAAGGCAAATGTTAGTCCCAAACCATTTGTTTTTATAAGCATGGGAATCTTTTTTACATAGGATTTATACTCTCCTTTTTTATTGCCAAGAACATTTATGGCATTTTCAACACATTTAAATGCAAATTGGGCCCTTCCATGCTCAAGTGTTTTTAAACTTTTTTTCTCATTACTCATTGTTTATCACCTTCAGTTTTCCATACTTTTAATTCAGAGATTCCCTTTCCAATAGTTGCATTTCCACCTATTTGTATTATCTTTGGTAGGTTTTTTTCAAAAAAATTCATCACAAATTTTTCTTCTGAAAACTTTTCATTTTTCATTAATTCTTTTAAAATTTTTTCCTTTTTATCCTTTTTCAAAAAAATCGGACTTGCCATGCAAAGAAAATACATTACAGTTTCAGAAGGCAAATATTCTTCTGTAAATAGCGCACTACCCTCTACTGTACCCGTTTCAGGGTTAATCTTTATCCTTGTTATAACCTCTGTTGAAAGATTTACAAAATCCCCAAAAACATCATCTGGAAGGATAACAAGTTTGTCTTTTATTTCTTCTATATTGAGTAATTTTGAAAGCCATTCTGCAAATTCTTTTGTATCTTCACTAAATTCAACTTCAAAGGCGTATTCTTCAAGAATTACTTTTTCTGAAATACATAGCTTTTCACGATTTGAAACTGTTAATTCTTTTAATTTCTTTTCTTCATCGAAAAAGTATTCTTTAATACCGCCTAATGTTTTTGATATTTCCAAATCCTTTTTAAACCTTTCCAAAACCTTTGGAGATGTAATATATGCATATACTCCCTTTACCGATTTTACGGGAAATAGTAAAATTCTTGCATCTGTAAATGCAATAGAGCTTGCATGTACATCTCCACTTTCTGGACCAAAAACCAAGGATATAATATCATCTACTCCATATTTTTCTAATTTATTTTCTTTTTCCAAATCCTCAAAGGATTCTCTAATACATCCCTTTATAGATGATGATTCAATTTTAGGGAATTTTGTATGTCTTTCACGCTGGATAGGCAAATCAACTATTCCCAAATCTTGTCCACTTCCCGCATGAAGTGGTGTAACAACTTTTAAAAACACAGGTTTTGCAATTTTGTACATCTTTATTCCTCCTTTTTGATTCTTCTTAATTTTGACAAATTTTTATAACTTTCTTTGAATTCATTCGTAAATTTCTCACTATTTAAATACTTTTCGTATTTATCGTGATCTTCAAACACTTTATATATGTATATTTCATCCCCATCTTTAAAATAAAAAATGCGATTCTGGTTATTTCCGTCATCATACACCAAATGTCCTGACTTATCTTGTGTCTTTGAATTATAATTTTCAAAAAACTTACTTTTTAATATGCGCATTATTTCTTTTTTGTTTTTTATATCTTTATAAATTTCATCTGTAGCATAAAAATATACAAATTGACCCTTATACCTATTAAACAATATCCTACCTATTGGACTTAAAAAGGCAATATCATCAACTATTTCCACTAAACCACTTTTTTCCAATTTTTCGCAGGCTCTATAATTTTCAACCTTTAATTTTTGATAACTTTCTATACCATTTTCAAGTTTTATTATTAATTCTTCATATTTTTCAAAAAGATTATAGTCAATCTTCAAAGGAATTTGAGGAATTCTTATTAATTTATTAGACTCTTCGTGAATATAGTATATTTCACACTCGTTAACAACGGCCATAATGGTTAAATATGGTATTATTCCCTTATATCCCCCCGTTATATTAAAAATTAAATTCTCATAATAACCTCCTGCGATATTTTCAATCTTTCCTATTAAATTATTAAGTCCTTCTACAAAATTTTCATTTACATTAAGTGATTTAACCAAGTGAATTTTAATTTCAATATCACTATTTTCAACATACTCTTCAAATATAGTTTTTATAATTTCTGCAGATAAATATGATAAAATCGTATCTGTTGTTAACAAATAAACTTTTTTATTTTCATCTTTATACTTTTTTGATATTTCTAAGATACTTTCAATTTCTGCAGAAGCTTTTTCAAAATTTTCGTCGTCTTTCAAATACTCTAAAACTCCATCTTTTATCTTTCTTATTTTTCTCTCATAATATTCCCAATCAGAATAGCTCTTATCTCTTAATTCATCATAATAATTATATAATCCTTCTTCTTCCTCTAATACATTGGTAATAATAGATGTCCCCACCATTGAAATTACCTTTTTCATATCGTTCCCCCTTTCTAGCTTAAATCTTAGCTAAATACGATATTCCAAACCCCTGTTTTTGATAAATTTCTGAAATTGCCTTTTTATGAAATTTCCTGATTAAATCTTTAACATCACCTTTTAACAACTCAAAATAATACACACTTCCTGCAGGAACAGCTTTATACAATGGTTTGGCCCTTCTTTTTTTCATATCAAAGCCGCCCACTATTAAAGGTCTTCCAACAACTGCAGCTAATAATTTTAAATGAATATTTTCACTCTTATATTCAAAGTTTTCTTCACTTATAAAAGAAGGAATCCATCCTTTTTTAAATATTGCAGGAGTAGTTAAAACAACCTTAAAAAATCTATCAATTTTTACATCAAATCTTTCCAAATTGTTTTCAACTACTTTATATTCAGCTGCTTTTGATTCACCACCAAGCTTTAAAAGCCCTTTTTTTGGGATAGATAACCCTTCAAATTCAACCACAATACTTACATCATTCAACCTTTTCATATCTATCCTATACAGTGCACTCTCAGCACTAACATGGGTTTCTTTTGAGCGGGCAATACCTATCTTTGGTTCATCCATTATACCAAGTTCACTATAATAAATTTCTTTTTTTCCATTTATATAATCTTTAAAGTACTCATCAGATAAATATAGATTTTTTTTATTTTCTACCTTACCTTTTGCAACCAAAATTTTTGACAAATTTGGATAATTTGAAAAAAACATATTATTTACATCTTGCAAATCTAAAACTATCGCTTTTTTATCATTTGAATCTTTTGAAACAACACAATCCAAAGGCATTGGAAAAAGTAAATAATGCTTATTTTTTAAAATTATGTTTGTTATTTTCAAATTTTTGGTTGGGTCATCTTCTTTATTTGCGTACTCAAAGGTATCCATATTATTTGCAAAATATAGTGTTCTTAAGGCACCGTATATTACAGAAGGATACGGAGGAAAAATTCCCTCTCCCCATGTATCCTCACCTTTAAAAAAAGTCTTTGAATTTCTAAAAAAAAGTGTATCTAAAGGTGTTATTTCAATTATCATTTAATTCACCTACCTCTTTTGAAAGAAAATTTATAATGTTTAGAGTAGATATAAAGTTTTGTAAAGAATAAGATTCTACAAACAAATCTAATAATTTATCACTTAACTCTTCAATTTCATTTGATTTTAAAGATACTCCATTGGGATTTGAAGCTCTCTTTAACAATCTTTTACATTCTGATTTGATGAATTTCTCGTTTACATCGTATTTAAACCTCCTGAGTTCATCAGCTAATGCTTTTGTAAAAGTGCTTGAAAATTTTTTATCAATTATACTTTTGACAATATTTTTTATGATATCAACTGTGCTTTTATCATTTAAATACCATTTGTACTTAATTTTGTGTATTTCACCAGAACGTTTTAATACTGCTATGGCAAAGGCATCTTTTTTATCTTTTTTATCTTCTTTTGCTTCCTTTTCCATTTTTCTTGCCCACTTTATTACCTCAGAAAGTGGCATTTTATAATGTGCAATAGCAACTCCCATAGAAGCAGAAGATTTATTTCTGTTTTTTACATTTTTAATTTCTTCAAATTTTGGAAAAAAATCCCTTAGATTTTTCATAACAAAAAGAAGATGATCAATGTTTACAAAAGAAAGCACATCATCTCCTCCAGCATAAACTAACTCGCCTTTTCCTTCAATTATTTCTTTTGTCTTGTCTGTATATTCTCCCAGCTTTTTTGAAAGTTCCAAATGAAAATCTCTAAGATGTGATTTATCAGACAAAAACTCTCCTGATAACCACTTCCCCATTGAATCTCCATCAAGCATAACAATAGCATAATACTTTGATGGAACACCGTATTTCTTATAAAGGTTATTTAGGTATTTTTTGGCTTTTTCTAAATTTTCGTCGTCTTTATAATGATCATATTTTATTAAATGCTCTTTTCTTAAATTCTCATCAAAAAAAAGTTCTTCGTCAAAATTTTTGAAAAAATCTTTGTATTCTTTTATTTCAACTTGTGTTAATTTTTCTACCCAACTCAAAGAAGCTATTTTGGCAGTTGAAGAAAATGAAGAGCTTTTGGTTTTATAAAACCTCTTAATAAAACATATACCACATAAACTTTCTCCTTGATTTAATCTAAATTCATTTATTTCCTGTGCCTGAAAACTTATATTTCTTGGCTTTTTATCACTTTTTCTGTAAAATAAAGCTTCTCTTTGACCACACACAGAACATTTTCTATAACTTTCAACGCAATCTAAAGAGTTTTGTCTAAATCTTTTAATATTCTTTATTGATCCTAAATAACCCTCTATCTTTCCATACAATTCAGAATAATCACTTTCCTCATACGGTAAAATAACCCAATATATCTCAAGAAAATTTTCTATCTGCTCAAAAAAAATCTCAGAAATATCAAAATTTGCATATTTTTTCACTATATCAAAAGAAAGTTTTTTTAATTGATCCTTTACCTTATTCTCTATATCCATTCCTATCCCCTTTGGATCATCACTTTCGATAATAGCTATAAACCTATTGGGTTTTGATTTTATTTCCTTGTGTGGGAATATTATTTTACAAGTTTTAACTTTTTCTTCTAAAGCATATATTGCATATTCTATTAAATCTGAAAGAATTTTACTTCCTGCCCACAAATCATGGGTTTTCCTAGCTTGTGCTATAAAAGATTGAACAGGTCCTATCGTAAAAAGAAAAAGATATTTTTTCATCCTAACACCTCTCTTATAAATTCTTCGCTTCTATCTATACCTTCAACATCTTCAGACAATTCTAGCTGAGTAACAACAGGTATAAACTTATTATCTTTTTCCACAACACTAACGTACACAGGGGATGCAAGTCTTTTTCCGTTTTTTGCATACCCTGTAAAATCTGAATTGTGATTATGAGAAGCTGTACTGATCTTTCTCAAAAGCTCATCATAATTATCATACTCTTTTCCAAATTCGATAAATCTTATATATGGATATTTATCTTTATCTTTTTTCTTATAAAAATTTGTTTTTATTCCTGCGCCTTTATCGTTTTTTTCTACCTCAAACTGTCCATTTTGATTTATCTTTTTCATCAAATTTACTATTTTTTCTAAATCAATATACTCATTGTAATTAAAATCTTCACCATCAAGTTTGACTATTTTAAAACTTCCAAATCCTCGTCTTGTTCTTCTACCAACTCCCCCCAAAATTGATATTAAAATAAACAAGTCTTTTATAGTTGTTACTAATTCTTCGTCTTTCTTCCAAAATTTCATTTCAACATTAAAACTAGTTTCATAAGGAATGAATGCTTTACGTTTAAACGTTTTTTTATGAGGTAGAACATATTCATATTTTGTTTTTCCATTAACACCTACAATCTTTATAGAAAATTTACTTTTCCCATCATCTTTTCCTACTCCACCAAATATATTTGCCTCTTTTTTTCTTAGAGTATCAATAGATAAATGCCCATTTAGAGTTCTCCACCAAAAGCGCATTATTCCTTTAAAAGATGGCGGGCGAACTTCTGGGTCTTTAGTTGCACCATAACAAATCATAGGTGTTATAACTATACATTTAAAACTTAGATTTTTATACATAAAACAATTACCCCTTTCAAAATTTGTCTATTTTAATAAAACAATGTCAACACAATTGATAATTTGTTGTTTTTATGTATAATAATTGCTTAATAATTATAACAATTATTTAAAACAATCGCAACAATTTGCTAAAAACAACATGGACTTAAAAAGTAGTTTTCCTAGAATTACTGGAGTTTATTGAAATTCAATTTCAATTTTCTCTATCTTTCTTGTTGTTATTTCAAGTAAACAAGGCGGGGCGTTGGGATGGCAATATTATTTTCGACACCGTCGACAACTTCGTCAGGGCTTGACAGTGTTCGACAAAGGACAAAGGGCTTTACAAATTGAGAAATTTGTATTTTCCCGAAAATTTTAGTTTTATTCCTTTTGTAATTATTATTTTTCGTTCTATGAATGTGTTTAATATGGAATATGCGGTTGTTCGTTTTATATTGTTTTGCTGTAAAATTGTTAAGAATTCGTCCCTGCTTCCCGTGAGGTCTTTGAGTAATTCAAAAGCTTTCTTTTGGAGTGGTGTAAGTTTTAATTCGGTTAGGTATTCGTTTGTAATTTTCTTTATTGTAAGTATTGTATCTTCTTTTTTGAGAATATCTTTTTCTATGTTCTCAAAAATGACTTTGGAAAGCATCCATAAAGCGTCTCTGGGATTTCCATCGGCAAATTCGATTATTGGATCAAGGGATTCTGATGGGATGATATCTATAAATTTGTGAATTCTTCTTAAAAGGAGTTCTTTTATGTCGCTATCTGTCAATTCTTCAAGGAGTATTATGTCCTTGAAGATATTTTCCAAATTTCCAGATTCGTTCCATCTTAGTCGATCAAATTTGTATTCTCTGTATATAGAATAAGGTAATGTCATTATTGTGATTATGTTTTCAAATAGAAGCTCATTTTTTAGGGCATCAACTATTTGAAGGGTATCACTTTTACTTTCTTTATCTAACTCGTCTATAATAAGTGCAAATTTTCCTTTTACAGAGACTATTTTCCTAAGTAGCTCTCCAAGTTTTTCTTTTGCAGCAAAAAAGTTAAACCTTGGCGTTTTGCTTTTTTGAAGATTGGTATTAGCAGATCCGTATAAGCTTATGCCAAGAGAAAATACTTTTACCGTAGAAACTTCCTCAATCACCCATTCTTTTGTTTCTTTTGCAAACTTTGAAAGTTTTTTGTCTTTTTCCAAGCCTTTGGATAAATTATAGAGAAGATCATACAGTATACTTTCTACAGATTCTCTAAAGGTTAGTGTAATGCGTTGTGAAAAAACGTTTTCACATTTTATGAAATTGAGTACCGTTGTTTTTCCTATGCCAGTTTCTCCAGATATTCCAAAGATGCCAAAGGGATGATATTTTATAATATTATTCAAGTATTTAATTTCTTTGCTTCTGTCAACCAATAAACTTTTTTCTTTTAATTCAAGTGGTTTGTCTACTATGTATTTTATAACTTCTGAAAGGCCCACAACAACACCCCCCCGTTGGTGCTTTAAACAAATTATATCATATTCGACACAGTCGACAAGTTCGTCAGGGCTTGACAGCATTCGACAGGTTGGAGAAATTGGAAAATGTTGGAGTTTTTTGTCATTCTGAGCGATATGCGCGAAGAATCTTGGATGATTTTCCGAATGTATAAAATCCTTCCTCACTTCGTTCCTCAGGATGACATCCTCCCAAATTTCGCTAGGGTGATAAGAAAAAATTTTGAAACACTCCCAGAGTATTTTATTATATTTCTGTATCTATTTTGTGCTTTTGGATTAATCTCTTACTATTTTTGAAACAGGCCCACACTTTAAAACAAAAAGAATTTTATAAATAATAATATTTGATAAACAAAAATGTGACATATTAATTGCTTTTTTCTATTGTTATGATATTGCATAAATTGTATAATATAACTTGAAGTTTAATTAAAATCTGCAAATATCTCTTATTATCAAATATTTATATTAAAAGGGGGGAGAAACTATGAAAAAACTTATAGTATTATTTTTTGTATTTGTATTTTTATTATTAGTTACTCATGGATTCTCACAACAAAATGTGATTAAAAAAAGGTTCAACTATTATTTACGGCTCAGAAGATCAAAAACTTACCCCAGGCAATGGAGGCGGAGGAATAGGAAGTTCGTTTATTTGGATAGGTGTTTATTTAGTGCAAAGATTTGTTGAACACACATACAGTGAAGTTGAGTCAAAGGTATTTAATTACGTTAAAGAATTTTTAGCTTATAGCTGGAATAAAGCTTTTGAAAAGGCTAAAATGTTTTTTAAAAGATACTATGAATTTTTAAGACAAAGCTATCCAGATGCGAAAATAGATGCTGATTACAGTTTGAAAGAAAAATAATTTATATCATCTAAGGGGGGTAATATGATCAAAGCAAATACGTTTCTTAGTCTTAAGATATTAATTCTTATTCTTGTTTTTGTAGCTATTTTTGGATTTTTTTCATCTAAAGTCTTTGAGCTTTATTTTTCTATTCTTGGTATAATACTTATTTTAAATTTTTCACTAAACACAAACAAACTACTCAGTAATAGTATATTATTTCTCTCAATGCTTATATGGTTACCCATTGGTTTAAAGGTAAATTTTGATTTATTTGGCTTGGCAGCGCCATTTTTGTTCTCCAGCTTAACCTTGACATTAAGAGAAAAAAAGGAAAAAATCATATGGGGAATTTTTGCTATAGTTTTATTTTTTGAAATGGTTGCGTTAGATATACAAGTTTCAACAGCTTTCCTTTATATATTCATAGGCATAATTGTTCCTATGGTAAGAGAAAATTGTAAATAAAGACTTCTAAAAAAGAAATGAGATTCTTTTTTTGTCATTCTGAGGAGCAGAATCTAAGATCCTTCGTCACTGCGTTCCTCAGGATGAGAAAGGGACAAGATTCCTCGCGTACACTCGGAATGACAAGAAAACTCCAACCTCTCCAACCTTGCCAACCTCTCCATCATACTCTTTCCCATTCAAAGTATGCTATATTCCTTTCTTCCTTGTCAAATTCTACTCCTATAGGGACAAGATTCCTCGCGTACACTCGGAATGACAAGAAAACTCCAACCTCTCCAACCTTGCCAACCTCTCCATCATACTCTTTCCCATTCAAAGTATGCTATATTCCTTTCTTCCTTGTCAAATTCTACTCCTATTATGTATATCTCTTTGCACTTTCCTTTATACTTTTCATGATATCTTTTTTCTTTTAGCTGTTTTAATGCCTCTTTTTTTTCTTTCCCTTCTATTACTTTAAATTCAAATATATAACATTTTTCTTCAAACCTTACAGTTAAATCTATCCTTTCTTTATTTGTTACATCCTCTGCTTTTACCTCTATCCCAAGCGCTGCAAAGTATGCATAGAACACGCTTGCATAAAATCCTTCGTATTTCTCTATATCATTTTTCCTGTACCAATCATTCGGTATCGATGCAAAAAATGCATGAAATATTTCTTTCATCTTTTCTATTTCTGACTTTATTAATGCTTCTGAAAGTTCTATCTCACTTTCTGCCTTTTTTTCCGGTTTTTTTGTTATGTAGTTTAGTATGTGATCCATAAATGATGTCCTTACTTCTATATTTGGATATGTAAGATAATATGTCCTTTTCCCAAATATATCTTTGTATCCTTTTATTGTTAAATATCCCGCTTGAAACAAAAGCGTTGTTATGTTCATGGTTTCTACATCAAAGCTTTCTATTATCTCTTCACCCGCCCTAAGATTCTCTATTTCCGGTAGATAGTATCTTTCTTTCATTAATAGCTTTATCAAAAATGTTGGCGTTCCCGTTTCAAACCAATATGGCCTGTATATCTTTTTATCCAAAAATAATAATACATCAAATGGATTGTATACCTTTTCTCCTAAAAAATTGTACCCATTGTACCACTTTTTCATCTCTTCTTTGTCTATTCCTTTCAACAACTCTTTGAATTCTTCTTCTAATTCTTTTTGCGTTATCCCACATATGCTCGCATATTTTGGATCAAGTGTTATATCGTTTAAATTGTTCAAACCAGAAAATACCGATGCTTTCGAAAATTTGGTTACTCCTGTTATAAATACAAATTTTATATATTCATCTGCATCTTTTATCACCGAATAAAAGTTTTTAAGGCTTTCTCTCATCTCTTTTGCTATCTCTTTCTCTTCTA
>NZ_LBEX01000007.1:0-104889 GCF_001999655.1 Thermosipho sp. 1074
AATCGAAAATATTTCTAAACTTAACTAAAAAAGGGGGGGCATTATGGATATAACAGTCAGAACGGTCATGGCCATTTTAATCGATAACAGGGAAAAATCTGCAACTAAAGTGCAAGAACTATTAACAGAATATGGATGTTACATCAAAACTAGACTAGGACTTCACGAAGGAGTACCTCAATACTGTTCAAATTCTGGGCTAATCATTCTAGAACTAGTAGATGATGAATCAAAACACGATGAATTAAAGGAAAAGTTAAACCAAATACCCGGTGTAAAATCAGATTTAATGAGACTAAAATTTGACTAAAAAAAAGGCTCCCAATGGGAGCCTTTTTATATATCTATCTTCTCTATATTTTCTTGTATCAATTCTAGCAAACTAATAGTTTTGCTTACGTTATCAAAGACTGTCCTTAATTCCGTCAAAAATCTTTGAATAGATGCACTTATTTCTTCTGCTGTTGCACTACTTTCCTCTGAGATTGCCAACAGATTTTGAATACTATTTGTTATATCTTCCAATTTACTTGCTTCTGTATTTAACGATTCAATCAAAGAATTTAAATGTCCGGTAATATCCGATATCACCTGACTAGATTCCTTACTTTTTTTAGAACTTTCCGAAAGTGCCTTTGTCTGTGCTTTTAAATTTTCATATCCAGAAACAACTCCAACACTCAAATTCTCTATACCGCTTGAAATCTTTGTTAGGAAATCAGATATTTTATTTGCAGATTCTTTACTTTCTTCTGCTAGTTTCCTTATTTCATCGGCAACTACTGCAAATCCTCTTCCAGCTTCCCCGCTTCTTGCTGCTTCAATTGCAGCGTTAAGTGCAAGTAAATTTGTTTGTTCTGCTATGCTCATAACAGTATCGGCAATTTCTTTTATTTCATCTGCTTGTTTTCTAAGTTCTTTACTTTCATTTGCTATTTTTTCAAAATCATCACTTACATTTTCTATGTTAAATGATACATTTTCAACACTCTTTGCCGCAGATATAATATTTTCAACCGCCTCGTTTAAATTTTGCACTATTTCATTTTGAACACTTATCGTTTGTGAAATAGTATCCACATTTGATGTTACTGCATCTGAAATCCTTTCTGCATCATTACTTATTTGAACGGCGGTATCCGCAACTTGTGAAGATAATTCCTTCATCGTATCAATCTGTTCTTCAACAACTTCAATTGATGACATTGTCTTGCTGGAAAAACTCAACAATTCTTCGGTATCACCTTGGAATGATATCAACAACTCTTTGATTTTTTCATTTGCCTTGTTTAACTCATGTGTTATTTTCTCAAAGTTTTCTTCACCAGAAACATATGTAACAGAGGAAAGATCTTCAAATTTTAGTGCACTAAATCCCTTCTTTAAATCTAAAACAATAGGCAAAGACAAAGCAAATGTGGAAAGCGCCACTATTATCGAAGAAACAACCGGTGATAAAAAGCTTGAAGACAGTAACGAAACAATAAATACAATTAACGGAAGGAAAATAACATTACTCTTTAATATATTTTTCAAAATACCAAATGATACCAATCTAAACGACTTTAATTTTATCAACTTTCCGTATGGTTTTGAAGCCTTTATTCTTATTTCCACAAAAGAAGTGCTATTATTTGTACCTTGATCCAGCACTTCCATAGTTATGGGATCTTTGAAAAAGTCAGAAGCTCCCCTCACTAACCCTAAAAAGTAACTTCTAAAATCCCTATTTGATTGATACCTTACAATCGCAGTTTTTTCGTCTATATATTTGTATATAATCCTTGGAGGCTTTGCCCCCTTAATTCTCCTTGTAAGTGCCCTATGGACCATATCCATAGTGCTCAAAAATGAAAGAATACCATCTTTTTTAAAATACCCTGGATAATACTTATGAAAGCTTTTAATATTTTCATATCCTGTTTCTTCCCAAACTTTCTCAAATGTTTTCCCAGTCTTTTCTGCAAGTTTTCTTGAAAATCTAATTACCATTTCATCATCTACATCATTAATTGGACTTTGGAGTATGTCTAAATCTACGTTGAATTCATTAATAAGAGAATCTACAAGACTTTCACCGTATAGTCTTTTCCAAGTATTTATCCAAATGTTCATAACAAAACTCTTCATACAATCACCTCTCTTAAATCATTAAATCATTTGTATAACACTTATTAAAATCCCAAGTGGAATACCTAAAAGTTCTATATACCGCAACTCTCTCTTTGCTATCCTCAAAATTACAGTTTCCATCTCATCGACTGTGTAATTTTCTATCTTTTCCCTTACAATATCTTTAAAGGGTATTCTTTCGAAGACTTTTTCCAACACTTTTATTATATCATATTCTCCATCCGTTAAATTCTTTTCAATCATTTTGTATATACTTCCTTTACTTTCAAGATCTACTTTTATATCCTTAAAAACATTGTCTAAAACAGAAGAAACAATCCTATCAACAGGTATTAAAGGTATACTTATTTTTGAAGATAAATATCGCAAAATAGCATTTTTTGTATCTTCATTCAAAAGTTTTGAAAAATTTCCAACAATAAAACGCATAATGTCATCTTTGAAATTCAATTGATCTAAATTTCTTTTCATGAAATTCTTAAGAGATTCAGTATTAATAAATTCGTCTTCTATCACCCTTGAAAGATTTTGGGCAATCTCATACTTTTTCCTTGGAATTACCCCTTGAATTCCCAAAATTTTTCTTTTAGGGTTAAAAAGCATCCAAATTGCAAGCATATTTGTAATATATCCTACCAATGCACCTGTTGCAAGAATTCCAAGTGGAGAATGGAAAATAAATTTTGTCAATACAAAAATAGTTAAAAGTATCAAAAAAGGCAAATCAAAAAACATAAAATCCCTCCTTATAATGATAAAATATATTGGAAAGGGGTGAAAAAATTAAGTTGCAAAAGTACCTTCAACTTTGTGGATACGCTCGAAGAAAGGCAGATATAATTATATTTTCTGGAAGGATAAAAGTCAATAACAAAGTGGTTAAAGAACCATGGTACGAAGTTAAAAATAGTGATGTTGTATCTTTAGACAATCAAAAATTAACGTCAAACAACTTTGAATATTACGCTTTACACAAACCAAAGGGATACGTTACTACCCTCTACGATCCAAAGGAAAAGAAAACAATAAAGGAATTTTTCAAAGACAAACCACTAAAAGTGGCAGGACGCTTAGACAAAGATGCAACTGGTGTTTTAATTTTAACTAATGATGGAGAGTTAATAAATATTCTAACTAGTGCAAAATACAGGGTAAAAAAAGTTTATATTGTAAAAGTAAATGGAAAAATAAAGTTCAAAGAACTTTTAACTTTAAAAAAAGGAATATGGGACAACGGCGAATTTTTAAGATTGGAATACTTTGAAATATTAGACGTGGGATTTAATTATTCCACGGTTAAAGTAGAAATGATAAAGGGAAAAAAACATGAAGTAAAAAGATTATTCAAAAACATAAACCACGAAGTGTTAGAGTTAAAAAGAATCTCACATGGACCAATTGATATCTCCTTTGTTCCAAACCCAGGTGATATAAAAGAAATAAAGGGAAAGCTTTTAAAAAAACTATTAAAACTAAAGGAGAGGAAAGCATGAATATTTTGGTTGCAGGAGGAGCAGGATATATAGGTTCACACGTTTGTAAGATGCTAAATGAAAGGGGATATAACGTAATAGTACTTGACAACCTATCAAACGGACATAGAGAATTTGCAAAATACGGAAAGTTCATACCAGGTGATATATCAGATAAAAAACTTTTGGATATTATCTTTGAACATTACAACATCGCTGCAGTTATGCATTTTTGTGCATATATAGAAGTTGGAGAGTCTGTAATAAACCCATATAAATACTATGAAAACAACGTTTCAAATACACTTGTTCTTTTAAATTCAATGTTAAAACACAACGTTAATAAATTTATTTTTTCATCCACAGCAGCAGTCTACGGCATGCCAGAGAAAATTCCCATAAAAGAAGATGCCCCCAAAAATCCCATTAATCCGTACGGAAAGAGTAAATATATGGTAGAGGAAATTTTGGACGATTTTGATAAAGCGTATAACCTAAAAAGTATAAGATTTAGATATTTTAACGCAGCAGGAGCAGATGAATCAGGGGAAATAGGTGAAGCACACAACCCAGAAACACACCTTATACCGCTAATATTAGATGCAGCACTTGGAAAAAGAGAAAGTATAAAGATCTTCGGAACAGACTATGAAACAAAAGATGGAACATGTATCAGAGATTTTGTACATGTCAATGACCTTGCAAATGCACACATAAAAGGACTTGAATATCTTTTAAAAGAAAACAAAACCGATTGTTTTAACTTGGGAAGTGGTAATGGTTATTCTGTAAGAGAAGTCATAGAGAAGGTAAAAGAGATAACAAATATAGATTTCAAAGTAGAGGAAGTAGAAAGAAGGCCGGGAGATCCTGCATACTTGATTGCAGACAACCAAAAAGCAAAAAAAATACTCTCATGGGAACCAAAATATTCACTAGATGATATCATTAAAACAGCTTGGACTTGGCACAAGGAGAGATATAATGGGCGTACTCGATGAGATTAAAAGCAATATAAACAGAAATTACTTTATTTCCGCATCAGCAGGTACGGGAAAAACTTATACTATTACCCACTACTACGTGGAAATACTAAACGAATACGAAAAAATAAATTATCCAGAAATAGTCGATGAAATAGTTGTTGCCACATTCACAAAAAAAGCGGCTTCAGAAATGAAAGAAAGAATCTTTCAACTTGTAAAAGAGAAAAATTCTCCATATTGGAAGAAAATAAAAAACTATCTGCCACGTGCAATAATTTCCACAATAGATAGCTTTTGTCAACGGATATTAAGAGAGGAAAATGTAAACGCAAAAATAGATCCAAATTTTACCATAATCAGTGATTTAAAAATGAATAAATTAATAGAAAGATCTGTATATTTGACTTTAAAATTTGTCTTTCAACTGTACGACTATGATAAAACAGACATAAACCTAAACATTTCAAAGTTAAGAAAAAAACAAATCGAGATTATACTACAAAGTCTGAAAAAAAACAAAAATAGCATAAAAAAACTTTTTGAAATATATCAAAACATAGACGAAGTAGAAAATTTGCTAAAATATACACTTTCAAATTGGAGAACAGAGATGAAAAATGCAACTATTCTAGAAAAGCTATTTGAAACTGCAAAAGAAGAATCACTAGCCTTAAAAGCCTTTAAAGACATGCTTCTGATTTCAAAAGAAATATATGAAGCTTTTACAGTTGATAATTTTGAATACGACTTTAAAGGTATTTTAGAAAAAACACTAGACATTTTAGAAGATAAAAACATAAGAAAAAAATACCAAAAAAGGTTTAAATATATAATTATCGATGAATTTCAAGATACAAACTACCTACAAAAAGAACTATTCGATAAATTACACACAAAAGAAAATTATCTCTTTTACGTAGGGGATAGAAAGCAATCAATATACAGATTTAGAAATTCAGACGTCTCCGTATTTTTAAAAACTCAAAATGAATTTGAAGAAAATGGTGAAAAAATCTTGGCACTAAAAGACAACTATAGATCAAACAGCGAACTTGTAAAATACTTCAATTTCATATCAAAACACAAAATTTTCAACAAACATATAGTCCAAAAAACAAATAACATAGATAAGTACGAAACATTTAAAGTACTTGAACCAAATATATACAAAAAACTATGGTTTGATGATGAAAAAGACACGTCAAACCCCACTATTTTTTGCAAAGGAAAAGTTCCTTCATTAAATAACAAAGAAAACGGAAGGATAAAATACGTTATTGTATCACTAGAAAAAAAAGAAAAAAAAGAAAAAAAAGAAGCGCTAGTTACAGCGTACATAATAAAAAAACTCGTTGGAAAAGAATTAACCATTAATGTAAAAAATAAATGTATAGACAAAAAGATCACATACGGTGATTTTGCTATATTAAGATCCAGACTGTCAAATGCAGAAGGCATCTACAAAGAAGTATTTGAAGCGTACAATATTCCATTACACATAGTAGGCGGAAAAAGTTTCTACAAACAACTAGAAATTCAAACAATTTTAAACGCACTATTTGCTGTACAAAATCCAAATAACAACTATTATTTTACAAGATTTTTCTTCTCACCACTTGTACTAGGAAAGTTTAAAGACTACGAGAAAATTGTAAGCGAAAAAAAAGAAAATGAAACATTATTTGAAGCGGCAAAGAGAATACATAAAAGTCATACACTAGAAGTACTTGAAAAATACGCACATTTAAAATACTACATAAGACCAACAGAAATTTTAAAGGGATTAATTAAAGACCTAAATTATTTTGAAAAATTAGTCTATTTTAAAGATAAAGAATCCGCTATCTTAAACGTCAAAAAACTTATCTTGGAAGCGGAAAACTTTGATCAACTTGCAGATTCTTTTTCTGAGTTAATAAAGCTAATTCAAAAAATAGGTGATACAAACGAAGCAGAAGCTTCTACAGAAGATGAAACATCAGAAAGTGTCAAATTAATGACCATTCACGCATCTAAAGGTCTCGAATTTAAAATTGTCTTATTAGGCGATCTTTTCGCTAATTTAAACACAAAAAATTCCAAAGATTTAAAATTCTACAACAAGAAAGATAAAAATTATTTTATGTTGACCAAAATAATGGATAACCTAGATAAAAACACACTGGAATTGATAAAGGAATTTTACCTTGATGAGGTATACGATGAAACAGAAGTATTAAGAAAAATATATGTTGCAATAACGAGGGCTTCTGAAATGTTTATCCCAATAATCTTTAACGAAAACAAAGAAAACGTTGCAAAATATCTAAAATTATCAGATGACGAAATAGAAGAATTAAAAAAGGAAATTAAAAGTTTTGAATACGTAGAAATTAATAATGTAGAAATTCCAACAGAACAAAAAAAGCACACAAAGGAAAAAGAAGATATTCCACAAGAAAATTTAAAAGATTTTTCCCATCTATCGTATAAATCGTACATCTCACCCACTACATTATACGGATATCTAGGAAATGAAAACGAGGCAAAAGAAGAGATAACATTGGATTTAAACGAACAAACTTTTAAAGGATCGCAAATTCACAGAAAACTCTCAAACGCAAATACACTCTCACAACTGAGATACCTTGAAGAAACTGGAGAAATAAAGGTGAAACTTTCACATAAAATAGGACATCTTTTTGAAAATTCAAAAATCTTGCCAGAGTGGAGAATAGTAAAGCCTTTTTTCCATAAAAACAGAAAATACATGCTCTTTGGTATACCAGATAAAGTAATCTTTAAAGACAATTTCATATACATTCTTGATTTTAAAAACACAAAAAATTTAGACGATGAAAAATACATATTCCAAGTAAATTTTTATATGTATCTCTTAAAAGATTTTGGAAATGTAAAAGAAGCATACATTATCTCCACTAAAACAGGAGATATGCTAAAAATATCGTATAAAGAAGGATTTGAAGAGATGATAAAAAAAGCTATAGATAATTTTGAGAAGGTGGAAAAATGAAAAGAGCTATAATTACAAAATTAGATGAAAATCACTTTGAATATATGGCAAATGAAATGGAAAAATACTATGACCCATTTTCTTTTTTATTTATCGGACCCACGGGATACTATGTAAGGCAAATATCTGATAAATTTTCAGAAAAACTTGGAAAGACAATAAACCGAGATGCTTTTAGGGTAATAAATCAATATGTTGTTGAAACTTTAAAACTAAACAATATGGACACGGTATTTTTCGACAGGGATTTTTTTAAAGCATTTATAGCTTCTCAAATAGAAGAGTATATTAAAAATGAAAAAGACGATGAATATTTGGAATTTTTAAGGACAGTTTCAAGATCAAAAGGCATTTTAAATTACATACTTGAACTTTTTGAAAAAGCATGGGAAATCAAAGTTTCAAGCGGAGATTTTCTCACACCGTATTACTATGAAATAAATCAATTACTTGAAAAAAACGAAAAAATTTCAAAACTAATCTTAAATCTACTAAATGATACAAGCCTTATTATGCAAAAATCTGGAAATATCTTTGATCAGATAACCACATACAAATGGTACGTTGAAGAATACTTTGAAGAAAAAAAGAAAAATCTTGTTTTAAGTGGCTTTTTCGATATTCCACCCATCTTAAAAGACGTTTTTAAAAAGATGTTTAAAAACTTTGAAAATGTCTATTTTTACGTTTGGGAACAAATAAACGATAGGGCCTTTAATCAACTCAACGACATATACAATTTTTTGAAAAGCGAAGGCTTCAAAATAGAAGAGACAATTCCACATACACTCAAATTAAAAGATAAAACAAAAGTAACTTCCTACAAAAACTCTATTGTGGAAATCTACGAAATAACTGGAAAAATAAAGGAACTCTTAATAAATGGTAAATCACCAAATGAGATAGCAATTGTCGTACCAAATTTTTCAATTGCAAAACAATTCTCTGAAAAATTAACGGAAATTGGTATACCAAACAACGTTAATTTACAATCAAAACTCTCGGAGAGTAAAATTGTAAAAATCTTACTCCAACCAATAAAAACCATTTATTACAACTTTGAAACAGAAGATCTTCTAGCATTAATAGAATCTCCATATATAGATACAAGACAACTCACAATAGAAAAGATAGAAAAATTCTTTAGAGAATTCCGTATGTTAGATGAAAAATTTTCAAAAGAAAAAATACAAGAAATATCTGCGCATATAAAACAACTTGAAGAAATAAAAGATGATGATACATACCAAGACAGAATGGAAAAGATAGAAGAATACAAAGTCTTTATAGAAATTCTGGAGAATTTGCTCAATTTATTGGAAGAGGTCAAAAACGGTATAACTAATGACTTCATCACATGGTTTATTGAATTCATAAAATTTTCAATAGAAAAGTTTGATATATTTACAAACGATAAATACCTCTTTGAAATAAAAGAAGAAAAAAATGCACTTATAAAATTCATAGAAGTACTAAATAACCTAAAAAGTTATAATTTAAAAATAAACTCTTGGAGAACTTTCTATAAAATACTAACAAGTATTATAAACGTTGAAAAATACAGATTCTCCGAAAGAAAAGAAAATGCAATAGACATATTTGATATAACCCAAGCAAGATTTGTACGGAAAAAATTCAAATTTTTTGTTAATTTCACTGACGCATTTTATCCAAATTTTGATATTAATCCACTTATCTTAAACGTTTTATCTGATCCAAACAAATTAAGATCATTTAATGAGGAGATAGAAAGAAGAAACGTAATACTTTCGTTGATCTTTTCGGAAAATAATCATATATCATTTCCTCATTCAACCCTATCAGGAGAACCCATTTTACCTTCTACATACGCAACTGAATTTGGAGAAGTAAAAGATATTGAAACAAGTTTTTACATAATTCCACAAGCCAGCAAAATATACTCAGAATTTGATAAAAATTTGTATAAAGCATTTAACGAAGAAAGAAAGTTAAAATTAAACGTAGAATGGAAAAGTAGTTTAAACGTAAAAAAAGTAAGTCACAGTTTAATCTCAACATATGTTAATTGTCCGTTCAAACTCTTTTTATCGGAAAAAGCCAATGTAAGAAACATAGATAGTGACAAATCCAATCTATACATAGGTATTTTTTACCACAGGGTTCTAAAAAGATATTTTGAAGAAGTTGTTTTTGAATTAAAAAAACTAGTCGAAGAAGTATACGATGAAGTATTTATAGAAGAATTCTTTCAATATTCCATACCAAAGTCGATAAACATAGAAAATTATACAAAAAAACTAAACGAATTTTTAATGCATTTACATGAAAACGTGGAATCTAAAAATATATACCAACTTGAAAAAACATACATGACTAAATTAAGGGGAAATATTTTGGCAGAAGCACGTATTGATAGAATAGATAAAGATAAAGATTCTTATACAATTATAGACTACAAAAAAAATTCAAAAAATAGTGATATGGGTCAACTTCTCTTGTACGACTATATCTTCAAAAGTAATATAAACAAAGATTTTGAAACTACGCTGTTATTTTTGGGAATAGAAGATAGAAAAAGTTATAAAATTAAAAGAATTAAAGAAAAAATTTACTATAACTATTATAAATCAGAAAAAGAAATAGACTACGATATTTACTTATCTTGGCTTGATAGTATACTGGAAAAGCTAACAAGTGGAGATATAACCCCTATATTCGTCGAGCAAAACAACGTAAAACCATTTATGATGTATTTAAAAGATATGGGATTTAAAATACAAAGTAAAAAAAGATTTTGCAAATCTTATGCCGTTTCTTGCCATTTTTACGAAATTTGCAAAAATTTCGAAATCTACAACAACGTAAAATTAGTAGAAAAGTAAACAAAATGCTCCAACACAACAAAATTTCATTTATATTGCCATATTATTAAGTAATGGTTAAATTGTTGATTTATTTTAAAGTTATTGTTATAATCCGATTGTAAATGTACGTTGTGGGGGTGAAAAATATGAAAAAAAGGATATTTGCCGAAGATATTGCTATATGTCTAGCGGGAACAAGAAAAGAACCTTTAAATTATAGGGAAAAATACGACAATTTTTACAGAGCGGCAAAACTTTTCCTTGAAACAAAAGATGAAGAACTTACAAAGCACATCCTGGATGAAGAATTTGAAAATTTATTTCAAATTTTCAAAGAAACAATTTGCAAAACAAAATTTTTCAATTTTATAAATCCTATCCCAAAAGAATTTTCAAAGATTTTTTTGATAAACAATAAAGAATACGAGGTAGTATTAAAAACAGACTTTTACGTAAAAAATAGAAGAAAAACCTTTTATTATTTTATACTACCAGATGCTATGGGGTGGACAGAATCAGCACTAAAACACTTTCACAGACTTGGAAATGACATTATCAACTACACACTCCCACCTGAGGAATCAGAATTTAGAATCATTAATCTTTTTAAAAGAAACATAATAAAAGGAAATAGTGTAAGCTACAGATATCACAGAAAAGTTTCACATATAGTTTCTAAAATGGTTTCAACTTTCTAAAAAATCCCCCCCAGTTTTTCGGGGGGAATTACTTATTTGTTTACTTTCTCCTTTAATTCCTTACCAGGTTTGAATTTTGGGACCTTTCTTGCAGGGATTGTTATTTTTTCTCTTGTTCTTGGATTAACTCCTGTCCTTTCCTCTGCTTCTCTTACCTCAAACGTTCCAAAACCAATAAGCTGAACTTTTTCTCCATTTGACAAAGCCTCAGTTATAGTTTCAAAAACCGCATCAATAACTGCTTTGATATCTTTTTTCTTTAATTCTGGCATCTTTTCTGCTACCTTGTTTACAAGTTCCTTTTTACTCATAACTTTTCCCTCCTCACATGTGATAGTTAAAATACGTATATAATATATCATTTTTTTACATCAGAATGCAAATTATTTTCTAAAACTTTTTCTATAGAAATCATCTATGATTTTTGCAATATCAAATTTTGTCTTGTTTTCAGAAGAAATAACAAGATCCGCATCCTTTGAGAATGTAAAATGAAATTTTTCATACAAATCGTCTAAATTTTGAAATTTCTCAGAGACCATCTTTATCCTTCTAATAAATTTTTCTTTGGGGACCTTTATGTATACTACCTTTCCCTTGTAGCGATCCTTTTCCGCTATCAAACCAAGGGTAACTATTATCTTTTCATCAAACCTTTTAAACCTTTTTAAAAATTTTCTTTCAAGGTTTTCTAAAGTAACAAACCCATTGGAAAGAAGTATTGCATTAAATCTCTTTCCCGTTTCAAGGTTTAAAATTTCATCAAAATCGATTATATCGTAACCAAAATCTTCCTTTAAAATTTTACCCACAGCCGACTTTCCACTCCCAGGAAGTCCGATTATGTACAACGGCAAAATATCCCCCCTAATCGGTAATTATTTTCAAAAATACCTTTCTTCTCCTTGGACCATCAAATTCGCAAAAATATATTCCCTGCCAAGTTCCTAGTAAAATTTTACCACTTTCTATAATCAAAGTAATACTAGGGGAAACAAGTGTAGACTTCACATGAGAATCTGAATTACCCTCTAAGTGTGTGTATTCCCAATTTGGTGGTACTATTTTGCTCAAAGTCCTCTCTATATCACCTTTTACAGATGGATCTGCATTTTCATTAATGGTAATACCTGCAGTAGTGTGTGGGATAAACACTACACAAATTCCAGATTTTACACCAGAATCTTTTACCACTTTGTTCACTTTTTCTGTGATATCAATCAAAGAATTTCTAGATCTTGTCATAACCTCAAAAGAATAAAGCATTTTTACTCCCCCTTTTTCTCGAATATTATAACACAAAAATTAGTAAATATGCAATTTTCCTTGACTTTTTTTCAATATTTTACTATAATATTTTTTGCAAATAATTTGCATTTGCAAAAATAGGGGTGTGAAAATTGACAAAGTGGAGAAAAGCCATTTGGGATATACTTAAAAATAGTAAAAAACCACTGTGTGCAGAAGAGATTTACAAAATAAATGGCTTTAAACCGAATCTATCGACTATTTACAGGGCGCTTAATTACCTTGAGAAAAAGAATATTATCTCATCTGTATCATTTGAAAATTCCACAAAGTACTTTTTCCCAAAAGAAAGACATATTCATTTTCTATATTGTATTAAATGTGGAAACATTGAAGTTTTTAACGAATGTACGGCAAAAGAAATAAAAATGAAAATCGAAAAACAATTTGACTATCAAATACTAGATCACGTGTTTTATTTTAAAGGAATTTGCAAAAAATGTAGAGAGGAGGAATGATTGTGAAGAAGTTTTTTTTACTTTTCTTGCTATTTTCCTCTGTTATGTTCTCATATGTAGTAGTTACTATAAATCCATATTATTTGTTGGTAAGTGAACTTTTAAAAGGTGTAGACGATGTAAAGCTATTATTACCCCCAAACGTAAATCCACACGTTTATTCCCTAAAAGTAAGTGATGTAAAATTACTAGCAAAAGCAAATTTAATAATTGCAAATGGAAATTTAGAACCAAATTTAGAAAAATACGATAATGTTTTATACGTAAAAAACTACATTCCAGAAGTATTTATAGAACATAAAAATCCTCATTTTTGGCTTGATCCATACTTTGTGAAGTTCTATATCATACCTTCACTTTCTGAAGAATTTTACAAAATGTATAAAGATAACAAAATAATGGAAAATGAAAAAAAATTATTGGAGAAAATAGATATATTTATAAAAGATGCATGGGAAGTATTAAAAACTGACGGATTGGTACTTGTAAATCATCCAAGCTTTTATTACTTTTTCAAGGAATTTGGAATAAAAATAAAATGGTTAGAAGAGGGACACAACGTATCCATTGGTCTTAAGAAGATTATAAATACCATAAAGGGGAGAAAACTTATCGCATTATTCACTGAAAAACAACAACCTGAAAGTAAAATTAAAGTAATCTCAAAAGAATTAAAGAAAAAATACTATGTTCTTGATCCATTGGGAATAGATGCAAAAAATTTTGTGGATTTATATTACAAAAACCTTGAAATTATAAGGAAGGCGTTGGAAAATGAATAATATCGCCATTTCAGTTGAAAATTTAAATTATAAAATTGGTGAAAAGGAAATCCTAAAAAATATCAATTTTAAGATAAAAAAAGGCGAATTTGTAGGGATTATAGGCCCCAATGGTGCGGGTAAATCCACCCTTATAAAGATAATCGTAGGAGAAATCAAAAGCTACACGGGACAGATATCGGTAAATGGAAAAATTGGTTATCTTCCCCAAGTTCAAACTATTAACAGAGAAGTACCTATTAATGCTTTACAATTTGCAAAAATGGGAGCGTATAAGAAAAAGGTAAGTAAAGAACAAATATCAACCCTTCTAAAAAACGTAGGACTAGCTGGAAAAGAAAGACAACTTGTTGGAACAATGTCAGGTGGAGAACTTCAAAGACTTTCACTTGCACGAGCACTTTTATACAACCCTGATATTTTGATCTTAGACGAACCAGAAGCAGGTGTTGATCAAATGGGAAAAGCTAGGTTCTACGAACTTTTGTATAAAGTTAAAGAGAAAAAAAACTTAACAATTTTGATGATTTCACACGATATAGGTATGGTTTTTGAAAAGTGTACCTCTGTAATGTGTTTAAATAAAACATTACATTGCCATGGGCCTACCGAAAAAATCAAACCAGACGAATTAAAAATATTATTCCCGGACTTTGATCTATGGCTTCGTGCAAAAAATCATTACGAAAGGGAGCATGAAAATGGAGATATTTGAACTTGAATTTTTAAGAACGGCATTAATAGCAACTATTTTAGCAGCTATTTCCTCTTCTATTATGTCTCCTACTATTGTTTTTAAAAGAATGGAATTTATAGGTGATGGAACCGCTCATGCGGCTTTCGCAGGGTTGGCAGTTGCACTTCTTTTTGGATTAGATTATAGGTTAATTTCAATAATTACTGCTATTATCTTTTCTCTACTTATAAGTTATTTCACAAATAAAAAACAAATACACGAAAATAGTGCAATTGGTATGTTACTTCCAGTTTTTATGTCTATTGGCGTAATTATTCTTTCAAAAAGTTCAACTTATACTCAAAATATAACAAGTTATCTGTTCGGTGATATTCTGCTTGTAAACATGAAAGATGTGTACTTTTTGATATTTGTAGTTATCTTAGAATCACTATTTTTTTTCTTTTATAAAGAGGGAATACTATACTTTCTTGCAGATGAAAAAATGGCCAGATTCTACGGTGTAAAAACACAATTCTTAAGGGCATTATTGTTGAGCTTAATTTCAGTTGTAGTGGTAAGTATCGTTAAAATATCCGGAGTTATTCTTTTAGGTGCGTTAATTATAATCCCAGGGATTGTTGCAAAAAAACTTGCAAAATCATACAAAAGATTGTTTGTTATATCCATACTATTTAACACTTCAGTTTCATTTGTAGGATTTTATTTTGCTTATCTTTTTGATATTGCACCAGGTCCATCAATTGTGCTTGTGTCATTTATATCATTTGTTGTACTTTCGTTGATTTTTTAATAGTTTCCTAATTTTTTGAATTTGCAAAAGTTACCTCATCTCCAAAAAATAAAAATTATAATTGAACCTGTAATCTAAATTCATAACATAACAATCATCTTGTTTTTTCGTATTCTCATATGGTATTATATTATAAAAGTTACTTCAACTTTAACGGGAGGTGAACACATGAAATATTTTTTAATAGTTTTGTTGCTTTTTTCGATTTCGGCATTTCCATTTTTCATAGGTGTTGAAGGACTTACATTACCGAAAATTGATTTTCCAGAATATCCCGCATCTCAAATCGAGTTGTTTGCAAGGGCAGACTTTGGTATTTTGTATTTTATGTTACCATTTGGTACATATAACGAAGATGGTAGCTTTTATCTAAAAGATAATATTGATCTTAACTATGTAAAAAGTTTTTTGGGAATTGGACTTCAACTTACCCCAAACTTTTCAAAAAATCTATATATGAGGCTTTCCACTGACATACCACTTATTAAGGCAATCTCGATGAAGCAATTTGACTTCTTAAATTTAAAAGTAGGTTTGGGATTAAAACTTTCCATTTTCAAACTAGAAGCAGGTGTTATTGGAAGAGTAAAAAAATTAGAAGATAATTCCTTGGGAATGAAATTTGGAAAAATGTATTACATAGCAAGTGGATTTGCATTTTAAAGGCTCTGGAAACAGAGCCTTTTTATATGGTATAATTTTTCTGAGGTGATTTGTTTGAGAGTATTGACTATCGGAGTTTTTGATGGAGTACACATTGGACATGTAAAAATTTTAAACACTTTAAAAAAAATGGCAGAGACTTTTCAATCTAAACCTGAAATATACACTATAGTATTTCCTATGGAATATTATACTGGTAAATTTGATGGACTTTTGATACCACTTGAAGATAGAATAACATTACTTGAACTATATGGAGATGTATTTACATTAAATCTGGAGGAAATAAAAAATATTGAAGCAAAAGATTTTTTTGAATTTCTATCAAAAAACACAACTGGCATAGTGGTTGGAAAAGATTTTAGATTTGGCAGAAATGCAAAAGGAGATATTAAACTACTTGAAAAACTTTCAAAAGAAGAAGGAATTAAATTAAAAATAGTGGATGATTTAATAGTAGACGGAAAAAGGGTTAGTAGTACATTAATTAGAAAGTTGATCAAAGAAGGAAAAGTAAAAAAAGCAAACAAACTACTTGGAAGGGCATATCCCATCTATGGTAGGATTTATAAAGACAAGCAACTTGGAAAAAAACTTGGATTTCCCACCGCAAATATTAGAAGGGGTAAAGAACTTATTATCCCTAAATTTGGTGTTTACCTATGTAGAGTTTATACACCAAAAAGATACTACGGGCTCATTAACATAGGACTAAGACCCACTATTGAGAAAACTAAAAATGTAAAATACGAAGTTTACATTTTAGATTTTGAAGGTAATCTATACGGAAAAGAAATTAGAGTAGAATTACTTGATTTTTTACGAGAAGAAAAAAATTTTTCCTCAATTGATGAATTGATAAAACAAATGCACGAAGACAAAAAAATAGCAAGAAAGATATTGGAGAGAGAATATGAATATTGAAAAAATTGCAAAAAAAATTATCGAAGAATATCCAAGAATTCACAGTGAAAAAGATCCATTTAAAGTTTTAATTACAACCGTTTTAAGCCAAAGAAGCAAAGATGAAAACACGGAAATAGCAGCTAAAAATTTATTTAAAAAATACAAGACAGTGGAAGAACTTTCAAAAGCTAAAGAAGAAGCCCTTTATGAACTAATTAAACCCGCAGGACTCTACCGACAAAAGGCTAAAAGAATAATAGAAATTTCAAAAATAATTGTAGAAAAATTCTCAGGCAAAGTTCCAGATAATCTAAACGATTTAATTTCTTTGCCTGGCGTTGGAAGAAAAACTGCAAACATAGTATTGTACGTTTCTTTTTCAAAACCTGCCCTTGCGGTAGATACACACGTCCATAGGATTTCAAACAGACTTGGCTGGGTAAAGACTAAGACTCCTGAAGAAACAGAATTTGAACTTATGAAAATCCTTCCCAAAAATCTTTGGGGGCCTATTAACGGTTCGATGGTGGAATTTGGGAAAAATGTATGTCTACCTAGAGCACCAAAATGTAATATTTGTCCAATTTATAAGTATTGTAAATGGGAGGGGAAAAAGTGATACCACTATTTGATCTCACAAGACAATACAAGGAAATAAAAGAAGAAATAATAAACGCCATTGACAACGTTCTATCAAGCGGAAGAGTCATTTTAGGTCCAGAAGTAGAAAAACTAGAAAAGACTATAGCTAATTTCATAGGTGTTAAATACGGGGTAGGTGTTGCAAATGGAAGCGACGCCTTGGTTATAGCACTTAGAGCAATGGAAATCCAAGAAGAAGATAAAGTTATCACCACACCTTACACGTTTTTTGCAACCGCCTCATCTATCGTGAGAAATAAGGGAATTCCCATATTTGTTGATGTAGATAAAGAAACTTACAACATAGATTTAAACCAAGTTGAAAATGTACTAAAAAAAGAAAAAGTATTCGGCATAATACCCGTACACCTTTTTGGAAGAACTGTTAATTTGGAGGATTTAAACTTTCTAAAAGAAAAATACGGTATAAAAATATTGGAAGATTGTGCACAATCTATAGGTTCTGAAGGTATCATTAACAATACCGTAAAAAAAAGTGGAAGTATAGGAGATGCTTCCATCTTTTCATTTTTCCCCACAAAAAATTTGGGAGCATATGGTGATGGGGGATTAATAGTTACAAATGATGAAAATATCTATCAAAATGCTAAATCTCTCAGAGTTCACGGTACAAAAAAGAAATACTTTCATGATGAAATAGGCTATAACTCCAGACTCGATGAATTACAAGCGGCTATTTTAAACGTAAAATTTAAATACATAAAAAAGTGGACTGAAAAAAGGATAGAAATTTCCAAAAAATACGCAAAAGAATTTGAAAAGCGCAAATTAGACTTAAAATACCCCAAAACAAGCGGAAAATTAAAGGTTCACGTTTTTCATCAGTATGTGGTTGAATTTGGTTCAAATGAAAAAAGAGAAAAGGTAAAAAGACATCTTGCAAGTAAAGGAATTGGAACTAGCATTTATTACCCTGTTCCTTTGCACCTTCAAAATTGTTTCAAATATCTAGGTTACAAAGAAGGAAGTTTACCCGTTTCAGAAAAACTATCAAAAACAACGCTTGCTTTACCAATTTTTCCTGAATTGTCCTTTGAAGAAGTAGAAATAATTGTAGATGAAATAGAAAAAGCTTTAAGGAGGTAGAATATGGAAAATCAGACACTTGAAGAACTTTTAAAGAGGTATCTAAAAGTAAAGGAAACTATAAAAGAATTAAATAGGGAGAAAAAAGAACTAGAAGAAATGATAGTTGATTTCGTTGAACACATGGATATCGACAATATCGTTGTGGATGGGGTTTTAATTGAATTTACAAGAAAAACAAAAATAAACATAAAGTAACACTCATATCTCAAGGGGGAGGAGAAAGTATGGAAAAATTTTTCAAAATTAGGGAAAGTGGTTCAAGTGTAAAAACCGAGATAGTTGCTGGTATCACTACCTTTCTTACCATGGCATATATTATTTTCATCAACCCAAACATCTTAATCAACGTGATCCCCGGATTAAGCCCAGACAATCCGCTATATGCTCAATTCTTCGGTGCATTTATGGTTGCAACCATTTTAGGTGCTGCAACTGCAACGTTAATAATGGGACTTTGGGCAAATTATCCATTTGCACTTGCACCTGGTATGGGACTAAATGCGTATTTTGCATTTACAGTTTGTGGAAAGCTCGGTATTGACTGGCGTGTTGCACTTGCCGCGGTATTTATTGAAGGTATTCTATTCATACTACTCACAATAAGCGGTGTTAGAGGCTTTGTAGTTAAGGCAATTCCAAATTCTGTTAAAATAGCAACAAGTGCAGGTATTGGATTGTTCATCGCATTTATCGGTCTTAAAAGTGCAGGTATCGTTGTTTCAGATCCCGCAACCTTTGTAACATTAGGTGATATAACATCACATACCGCATTAGTTACTATTATAGGGTTTTTCATTATTTCTATTTTATTTGCACTAAAAGTGCCCGGTTCAATATTAATAGGAATTTTGGCTTCCACATTTATTGGGGCAATCCCCATATTTGGAGTTACAAAATTCCAAGGGATCGTGGGAAAAATACCTGATATATCCCCAACATTTCTAAAACTATTTGAAAAATTCTCTTGGACAGATCTTGCTTCTGGAACTTTCTGGATTGTAGTATTCACCTTCTTCTTTGTAGACTTTTTTGACACACTTGGAACTTTAACGGGACTTGCTGAAAGTGCTGGTTTTATAAAAAAAGGAGAATTTCCAAGAGCAAACAAAGCCTATTTAGCAGATGCCATTGGTACCACAGTAGGTGCATTGTTTGGAACTTCGACTGTTACAACATATATCGAAAGTAGTACGGGTATAGCAGAAGGTGGGAGAACAGGACTTACAGCTGTTACAGTGGCTATTTTAATGCTTTTAATGCTCTTTTTTGCACCTCTTGGATTAACAATTCCTGCCGCAGCAACGGCACCTGCACTAATCTTTGTCGGAGCATTAATGCTAAAAGGTTTAAAATTAATCAATTGGGATGACATAACAGAGGCTATTCCCGCCTTCATTACAATGATTGTAATGCCACTTACCTACTCTATTGCAAATGGAATTGCATTGGGATTAATTGTATATCCAATTGTAAAGACATTTAGCGGCAAAACAAAAGATGTCCATATCCTAAACTGGCTCCTTGCATTTTTATTCATCCTATATTTAATCTTCCTTAGAGGATAAAAAAAGGGGAGGTAGCTCCCCTTTTTTTAAAACTTCAAATGTTACAAATAAATTAAACAAAAAGATAATTTATGTGTATATAGACTTTTTTAATATATACTAATATTTTCATTGCAATATTTTTGACAATCATCTTATTTTTTTGTTATATATAAATTAGGATGTTTTTTTATACTGTGGGGGGATTTTTTTTGAGAAAAGGGTCAATTAGTATCATTCTTTTAATGTTACTTGTAGTTTTTACAATATTTTCTGCTGCTACATTTAGCATACTTAAAAACACAGAAAATATGTATTTTAGAAAAATAAAAGAAGAAAACGTCGAATTTATCGCAAATAATCTTTTAGAATTTTCCATTGCAACTGTTAAGATGGGGGTAGATAACTCAAGTAATTTAAGAGAAGATATATTTTCATTTAAAGACTATTCACAAGAAGTCTCCTATATAAAAAATGTAAAGTGGCCTACTCAAACAAAGCAATTTATAGAAAAAAAAGTAGACACAAAAAAGGCAACAATTATATTCTCAAATAACAAAAAATTAAGCACTTCATCATTTGAAAAGCTTTCCCTCAAAGATTATTACAAAGAATTTAAAAAATATATAGAAAGCTTTCCTAATCTTTCGGTATTTTCTGCTGTATATAAAATCAAAAATAGTGGAAAATACCTACTTTACGTTAGAATAAAAAAAGAAAACACTGAATTTAACAAAATTGCCATATTTACCTCCGAAAAGTTAAACAAGTATATTTACTATTCTCAAGAAGAACCGTTAATTTACTTTACAAGCAATGAGATAATATACGGTCCATTAAAGAGTAATGACTATATCAACGTGTACCAATATTCAGGAACCGATCAAAAATTTACCGTACTTGGAACATTAGAAGTTCCTGGGATCAAATACTATAATGAAAGCAACAATACATCAACTACATATGATTCACAACACAATCCAGACATGGTTTACGATTTATTAAAATTAAAAGGAAATCCACCTGTAAAATTTGTAGATTCTGATATAGGTTTTACAAATATTTATAAAGATTATTCTAGTGCTACATCAAAACTTGTACTCCCTTTAGAAGATTTTTTAAATACATCTACAGAGTGTGGAATTAAATTGCCAAATAATGCAATTATTACCTCAAAGGTTGTAAATGGTGAAAATATATTAACTATATATACTAATGGTAAAAGTTATGAACTATCCTGGTGTAAATGGTAAAATACAAATGGCCAAAAAGAGGAAAATAAAAATGCACAAAAATGTACATAAATGGTATCCTTCCAATGGAAGGAGGGATACCAAAAATGGAAAAAGTCAAACAACATTTGGAAATGTTAAGGGGGATGGATTTGAGACCGAATTTTTCTGAATTAGCCAGGATATACGGGATAGACAGAAGGACAGTAAAGAAATATTGGGAAGGATATCGGGGGAAGCCTAAAAAAAGGAACAAATCTAGCAAGTTAGATAAATATTTTGAAAAGATATCGATGTTAATGTCAATTAAGGGGATCACGATTAGAGCAGCATATGAAAGGTTAAGAGATGAAGAAGGGGGAGTGGTAGGGACATATTCAAACTTTAGGAAATATGTAAAAAGGAAGGGGTTGAGACCAGAGAAAAAAACTAAAGGGCATCCAAGATTTGAAACTTTACCTGGTATTCAAGCTCAAGTAGATTGGAAAGAAAATATGAGGTTACATTCAAAGGATGGAGAAGAATTTGTGGTAAATGTATTTAATTACAAATTGGGATATTCAAGATACTGTTACTTTGAATACAGACAAAGCAAGACACAACAAGATATTTTTGAATGTTTAATCAATGCATTTAAAACTACAGGTGGTGTTCCTCAAGAGATATTATTTGACAATATGAAATCTGTTGTTGACATCACTGAAAGTGGTAGAAAAATAAACAACAAGATGAAAGCTTTTGCGAGAGATTTTGGATTTAAAATTAAAGTGTGTAAACCAAGACACTCGTATACCAAAGGGAAAGTAGAGTCAGCAAATAAATTTTTAAATTGGTTATTAGCATATGATTACGCTTTTGAAAGTGAGGAAGAACTAAAAGATATAATCAGAAGAATAAATAGAAAAGTCAACACACAAATAAGCCAAGCAACAAATGTTCCGCCATTATTGTTGTTTCAAAAAGAAAAAGAGTATTTATCCCACTTGCCAAGAAGACATATCGTTGAATCATATGTAGACCACTCTGTTAAGGTTAAAGTCCAAAAAGATTCATTGATATACTACAAAGGGAATAAATACTCCGTTCCAATAGAATACATAGGAAAAACAGTTAATCTAAAAATTAATGAAAACTACCTGTACGTGTATTATACCACAGAGTTAATAGCAGTCCATGAAATAACAGACCAAAAAATTAATTATCTTAGTAATCACTATATGGCATTAATGAGAAAGCATATAAAAGACAGCAGTAAATTAAAAGAAGTATGTGAGAATAATTTAAATAATCTGGATAAATTCTTGCGGGAGGGAAATGTATGAATGTTTATATAAAATTACAAAACAATCTGGAAGAATTGAATCTAATAAATATGAAAAATAATCTGGATAAATATATAAACTTAATAAATAGCGGAGAAAAAAGCATAGTAGAAGCATTATATGAACTAAGTGAATTGGAATTAAAAGCAAAAGAAAAAAGAGCTATTGCTTCAGTAGTAAAAGTTGCTAATTTCCATTTCTTGAAAGGAACAGAAGATTTTGACTTTTCTTTTCAACCCGGAATAAATAAACAACAAATTTTAGATTTAAAAAGCTTAAGATTTGTAGAAAATAATGAAAATATATTATTTGTAGGTACTCCAGGAGTTGGTAAAACGCATCTTGCAGTTTCCTTAGGAATAGAATGTGCAAAACATAGATATTCAACATATTTTATACATTTCCAAGAATTAATAGCTCAGTTGAAAAAAGCCCTAAAAGAAAATAGATTAGAAGTAAGACTAAAACACTTTGCAAAATACAAAGTATTAATAATAGATGAAATAGGATATTTACCAATAGATAAAGATGGAGCAAATATTTTCTTCCAACTAATCTCAAAAAGATATGAAAAACATTCAACAATAATAACAACCAATACTCCGTTCTCAGAATGGAGCGAGATATTTGGTTCTCCTGTATTAGCTCAAGCAATATTAGATAGACTATTACACCATTCCCACGTAATCTTAATTAAAGGAAAATCTTATAGATTAAAGGAAAAACTTGAATTTTTCTCTAATTCTTCTAAACAACAATAATCCTTTTTTTGTACATTTTTATTTTCCCTTTTTTATACATTTTTATGTTGACTTTTACACCTGGGAAGTAGGAGAACTTCCAAAAGCAAGAATAAGATACAACGGTAAATCAAATAACGTAAAGTTTAATGGGGTTATAACTTCTGATTACGATATAGAACTGACGGATAATAACCCCCTACAAAAAAGGTTATTTACCTATGATGGAAACTTAACCATATTCTCTAAAAGTAATATCTACATCAACACACGTATAGTACCGTATAAAACCCTATTAAATGTTTCTTTTGATTTGAATAAAGAAATATCATTAGAAAAAACAGAGGAAATTAAAAATTTCGTGTTAAATAACGAAGATTCCTCTTTGGATTTAGTTGCAAAAAACGATGTAATTATAAGATCAAATAAAGATTTTTCAAGAATAAACAACCACAAAATATTTGCAAATATATATTCTTTCAACGGCTCTTTTAGGGTAGAAGACTATCAAAATGGTCAAAAAAACAAGCAACTCTTTATTTTCGGAAGTATTATGCAAAGAAAAAGGGGACCAGTGGGACTTGTTGGGCAATATGTTCCTGGTTATTACAAGTTTTACGTCCATGACTCAAGGGCTTTGCTTGGAAGAATTGGAACAAATGCCACTCCATCAAAGAAACAGAGTATCATGATACTTTATTTGGAGAATGTTATAAATAGGGGATAGGAGGGGGTTTTTTTGAAAAAAGGGTTTAGCCTAACCGAAACACTTGTTTCATTATTGCTTATAGCTTTAATATCAACAGGGGTATTCTCCCTGGTTTCTTTTTCTTCATTTCAAAATGGAAAATTAAAATTTCAAAACAAACTTTCAAATTTCAAACAATTTGTAGTCAATGAAATACTAATACGTGGCGTAAAAGATAAAAGCATAGAATCTCTGCCAAATATACTAAACAAAAAATTTTACGGGACACAAGATCCAAACATATATCCAAAACTCTCAAGGATTAAGGTAGAAAAAGTATATAAAAGTTCAAATATTGTTATTGCAAGGATATTAAAAGTAACGATACTAAAAACCGCAAACAAGACAGAAGAATTTCTAATATTCCAAGGAAGACCATAAAGGGGGGGAGAATATGAGCTTTTCAATTTCCGGAATAATCTCTTTTCTTCTTATCTTTGTAATATTATTTGCAACTGTTTTATCTCTTTTTTTACTTTTGACAAAAAATTTAGAAGTTACATTTAAAAATTGCAGTTTAGAACAATGTACAATATATTCTTTTTACACTTTACAACATTTTTTTAAAAATGCAAATGTATCATATGGAGTAAAAGTTTTAGAAAATGAAATTTCATTTATCGTTTCCACGCCTGATGGAAAGGGAAAAGAATATAAATACATATTAGAAAGTAACAATACGGAAAAAGTTATTAAATTATTTGATGGAAAAAAATACTACAAAATAGTTTCAATCCCTGGGGTAATTTCCGTAAAATTTAGCGTTAGAGAAAATCTTCCCACAGTGGAATTTTCATTTGGAAAACACAAAAGCAAGTTTATACTAACCTCTGATATCTCCACGTAGTTTACAACTAACAAAAAAATATGTATAATTAAAGAAAAACTCATGGAGGATTAGATATGAGAGATTTTTTGCTTGGTATTTTAATGGGTATTGCAAATTTACTCCCTGGAATTAGTGGTGGTACTATTGCGGCAATTTCAGGAAGATACGATATAATATTAAAAGCATTTTCAGATTTATTGTCCTTTAAAATTAAAAAAAATTCTTTAAAAACCGTTGCATTTCTTATCTTTGGTATAGCAATATCCATCTTGCTACTTTCTAAAATTCTTTCAAAAGTTTTTGAAAAATATCCAGAATATTCTTATGGTCTTTTCTCTGGCCTCATTATAGGTGGACTTTTTTACCTTTTAAAAGAAATAAAGATAAAAAAAATCTCAAATTTTTCAATAATTACCTTCTCATTTGTTATCACGTATTTTATATTATCTTTCACTCAATCTGTAGAAAAATCAAATACAAATTTGTTTTACTTGTTTGTTAGTGGCATA
This sequence comes from Thermosipho sp. 1074, assembly GCF_001999655.1. Classification (NCBI taxonomy): domain Bacteria; kingdom Thermotogati; phylum Thermotogota; class Thermotogae; order Thermotogales; family Fervidobacteriaceae; genus Thermosipho; species Thermosipho sp. 1074. Next base: position 25,432 of record NZ_LBEX01000007.1, read on the forward strand.
ATAGGTGCAGCCACCATGGTTCTCCCAGGCATTAGTGGCTCTTCCATGTTATTAATATTGGGAATATACAAACAAGTCATAGATGCTATTTCAAGTTTGGAGTTTAAAATTTTGATACCCTTTGGTCTTGGCGTTTTATTTGGATTGATACTAATCGTTAAACTCTTAGAAATTTTAATGGAAAAATTCAGAGAAAAAGTTATTTCCTTTTTAATAGGCTTGACCTTAGCAGGTACATTTTTGATCTTCCCAGTCACTACAAAATGGTTTTCATATGTATACTTTGTATTGGGTATTCTTATCTCAAAATATCTAGAAGCAATTTTAAAAGAATAAGTCCTTCCGTTTGGAAGGACTTATTTTTATAATTCAAAATCAATTTTCAAATCTTTTCCCTTAATTTTTTTGAATCTTAATTTCCTCATCTGGAATTGTAATACAAAATTTCATGCCTGTTATAGTAACAGTTGCTCCATCATAACCTTATCTGTGTTAGTGTTGCATTTTCAGATAATTCAACCTCATTTCACCTTATCATTTTGAAATACTTTTAAGGTACTCAAAAATTTCTTCTTTTGTTTTTAAAGGTGTTGCATCAAACAAAACATTACTCCAATCATCTATAACATTTTCCCACATATTATCTGTCATCTTAGAATATGTATCAAGCAATTTTTCTGCATTAAATTTCAAATCGTTTTCTATTAAAGCATAATGTGCTATAAACCTTGCATAGGATTCATATACGCTTACATATGTAGGATTGTTAATAAGATTTTGGATCTTTTCTCTGATGCTTAATATAATATTTGTACTTACACCCATCTTTTGTAATTCTGAAAGGAATTCATTTAAGTGTTTTACAATTATTGCACCCCATACACTGTTTTTAGGAACATCATACCAACTTGAAGGATTCCTTAACACAACCTTTTTCATATAATTTGTTTCAACTGAAAGATAGTTGTAATTTTGAAAATCTCTATTTGCGTTATCTAAAGCTCTTTCAAATTCATCTTTGATCACTTTTATTGCACTATTTGGGATAGAGTTTTCTGTCAAGATATCCTCTATTTTTTTACCGTATTTTTCTTTCAAGTAATTTATCTGATTGTCAAGTGATTTTTTGTACTTTGAAAGTTGTTTCTCTGCCATACCATATGAAGATTTATACACATCTTTAAGTTTCTCAAGTAAGTATATGGCCTCTTGCATCATTCCACTTTTGTAATATTCAAAGGCAGATGCGTGCAAGAAGTCAATTACACCATTTGGTACCCCCCAGACACCTTTTAAGTTCATATACTTTACAGCCTTTATTTCCATATTTGCAAGCCAATAAATAAAATCACTTACAGGTTTAACGGTGGGGGGTTGAAGTTTAAATATCATTCCCGTAAAAAATCTATATATATCTTCTCCGCGCGAAGCCTTTGTAATATTTGGATTTTTCCAATCGGGAAATCTATTCCAACCACCTGGCATATTAATTATCGTCTTTTTGGCATATTCTACGTACTTATCAAATGTAAGTACAACTAGTTTTTTAACTTCTTCTTTATATTGCTTTTCATCTATTAAAGAAAGCAACTTTCTCATCATTATATGTAAACTGTGAAATCTCATCGCAAGTGCTTTATACGTATTTCTTTCGTTAAAACAAAGAAGTGAAGTTTCATACAAACTTATGGAATCTATAAGTGCTTGTGTGGTTGCAAAATCAAATTTATCTAAAATATCTTTGTTTTTTTCAATATAAGGTATAAGAACAGAAAGCCATTTATGTTTGACTTTCACAACCTTTTGGAAATCACTAAATTCTTGATTAAATATCTCCTTGTAGTTATGGTCCAAGTTTTTCTTTAAATTTTCTATTTCAAATTCCTGTACCGCTAGTGTTGCAAGGTAAAAATACGACTTGCCATACGTGTGATTTATCTTTACACTTTTTAGCAATTTTTCCTTTGCTTGGGTATAATATTGCTTAGCTAATGCCGGCATACTAGCTTTTTGCATCTTTATTTTTTCAAGCTGAGCTTTTAACTGTTTCCTTATATTTTCTATCTGTGCAATCCTTTGGTTTTCTATTTCAAATTCATTAAACGGTATATTTTTATTTTTGTATTCTCTTATCTTTTGTTGCTCCCATACTTTTTTATTTAGATAAGAAAACTCACCTTGTTGTTTTTCCAATGCGTCCAGTTTTGATTCAAGACTGGATATATATTCAGAAGCTTTTGGATATTCTTCGATAATTTTTGCAAAAGTAAGGTATGCCGCATTTCCATCTTTAAAATAAACTTCTGATATAAAATGATTCCACCTCAAATAGGTTGAAGAATAAGATACAGTCAAAGCAAGTATTGATATTAATATTGCCTTACCTCCTGTTACTTCTTTTAATTTCCTCTTCGTAAAGTATGGACCAATCGCTAAACTTGCAAATACCGTTGCGGCAAGTGCGTTTGGCAAAAGATGTCCTGGAAAACTAAAGAAACTTTGAATGGCAAATCCCACTATGGAAATGGATAATGAAAGAAAAAGTAGTAGATCATCCCTCTCATCTATTTTTTTTGGAATTGTAAAAAAGTAATACACAAGTATAACTAATAGTAAAACTATTAAAACAAATCCAACGGTACCAGTTTCACCAAGTACTTGAAAATAATCGTTGTGTGCTCTTTTAAAATTATTCCATCCATAGTACAATTCTGGGTGTTTTTTCAAATATTCTCCCATCTTTGAAAGAGAAAGTAACTGGTATGTTCCTATACCACTCCCAAATATTTTGTGATCCTTCCACAATTCAAGTGAGGTAAACCATGACAAAAACCTTTCATCTTTACTCGAAACAGAACTCATAGCTTCAAATCTCTTTGTCATATTTACCTTTCCTTGACCGGTAAGTGGATTTTCCGTGTTGTATATAACTACTAAAAATATAGAAGCAACTATCAATATTGCAAACAACACATTGGTTAACTTCTTTACATTTCTATCAGAGTCACACTTTTTTCCTTTTTTCCAAATAAAGTAAAACACTACATACATAACACTCATGATAATTATCGCAAGATATTCTGATCTAGTCTGCGAAACTATTACCGCGACAAATCCCGTTAAAAAACTAATTAAAGCAAAAATCTTTAAAACTAAAATCTGCCAAAACTTTGTTAAATTCATATTATATGCAAGTAAGAAATAAAGTGCAATAGGAAGAAGCATATCTATGTAGTTTGCCGCAAAAATAACATTCCCAACACTTGCTTTAATTGAAGCCCTTGTAAAAGGTGCACCCACCCTTCCAAGGAAAAAGTCATATCCCGTATAAAAATTTAAAAGTGCATCAATAGAGATTATAAATCCCGTTATCATAAAAACAAAAAGAAGTGAGTTTATTCTATTTTTCTCCTTATACTCACTACTTATATAAAAAGCAACTAATACGTTAAAAAGCACATAAAGTCCTATATCAAAAGATTGTCTAAAGTAAAAGGGATTATACCTTAAAACGTTAAAACTTGAAATTATAGATACAATTGCAAAGAAAAACCAAATTACGTGCGCAGTTGAAATGTAAAATGAAATTTTCTTTTCTTTTATCCATTTGACTGCAAGATATGTAAATAATATGGAAATTGAAAGTGTTAAAATAGCATACTTTGGAACACTAAATTCGTAAGTATATTTTGGACTTGCAAATAACGCTACTAGCACAATAGTAATTTGAAGCAACAAATCTTTAAAAATCAAAACAATCCCTCCTTATATATTTTCTCACTCTATTGAGAATTATACCACCAAATTCTGTTATAATTATTAAAACAAGGAGGGATTATGTGAAAAAACTTATCATACTTTTTTTCATCCCAATAATTATTTTTTCAAAGCCGTTAATAATAATTAACGTACACGCACCGGAATACTCTGAGATTTTCTATGCAAATGTACAAGGTATCTTCGGTGAAAATAAATTTGAAATACTACTAAAAGATGCCTTAAAAAAATTGGGGTTTGAAGTAAAACTTCAGGATCTACTTTCTGGTGAAAATATTATCCTCAGTGAAAACGTACAATCTCCTTTAGTTTTGAATTTGTATTTAAAAAATTTTAGTGTAACTATTCAAAGTAAAGAAAAATTTTTTCTGGAAAATAATGCATCTGGAAACTACATAAATGTAAATGGAAAATACATAAAAGTATACGTTGGAAAATGGTACGATGCAAATGGCGGAAAAGATGGGATTTTTGTAAAAGGATATGATGGAAATCTATACTCTGCAACATCATTTTTCACAAAATTCTACCACATCTTGGAATATTTTATCGTAAAAGGTAAAATATATTACAACTTCGCCGGAAAAGATGGGGAAATAGAAATAAACAAAAAAATTAAAAAATCGTGGTATGAATGGAACGAATCAATCCAAAGTCCTATAAAAAAAGAAAATAGCTTTTTTATAGATCAAATTGCAGAAACAATTGCATATAATCTATTGAATAAACTAAAATACAATATTAAAGCAAATGTAGTTACATTAAAGGATAATAGAGTAGTTTTAGACGTTGGAAAAAATGACGGAGTTAAATTAAACACGGTATTTAGTGTAGATGAAAAAGCACAGGTAATTGTAAGAAATGTGGAAAAAAATTTTTCAGAAGCAGAAGTTATTTATTTAAAAAAAGGAGAAAAGATAATCCCAAAAGACTTGGCAAAAGAATCTTCCAAAATGGTTTCTTTACCATTTGAACTTGGAATTTATTATTCCACAGAAGGTCTTCTCTTTTCTTTTGGTCTTGTCCAAAAAAATATTCACAACGAAAAAATCGCATTTTTAGATATCAAAACATCGGATTTTAAAATTTCTAGATATGATATGGGATTTAGAATCTTCGATTTTGAAAAGTTTGGAGTATTTTTAACATACTCCATAAATGCCCCTGGAATACTTTTGAGATATCAATTTTTGGACTTTTTCATCAAATTTAACAAAGAAAATTACACGATAGGAGGTGGAATATCGTGGTAAAAAAAGCAATATTTCTTATCTTATTGCTTCCAATTCTTTCTTTTCAAACAGTAATAATAAAATCCGATTATAACTTTAACATAAAAAAAGAGCTTTTTGAAAGCAATAATCTTGTAGTAATAGAAATATTCTCCGTTGAAAAAGAAATTACTTTAAAGAAAGTTATAAATTATATCAAAGATGAAAAAGGGCATTACATAACCTACAATGGAAACTACTATTACACAAATGATAAAAAAAGATATAACCTTCAAGATGATAAGTTTGTAGTTGACAAAAATGGCATTTATGTTTATGCAACCAACTTTCCTTGGGCAAGAGACGAACATCAAAAATACATAATAAGTGATTTTTACAGAAAAGAAATAATAAATAAAAAAGAAGAAAAGTACTATGTTTCAGGTTATTTAACCGAAATAGATTCTTTTTATATAAAATCTTTTACACCTTTTGTGTTTAAAGTAAAAAAATTCGATGAAGTAGAAAAAAAACTCTTAAATTTGAAAAAAAACAAAAACAACTTTTACAGTGACAAATACGATGTAGTTGTAAATTTTTCAAATACTCAAAACAAACTAAAGGCATTTATTATGGAAAAGCTACAACAAGATAAAAGGTACAACATCTACGATAGAGATTACATAAGAGAAATATTAAAAGACGTAGCAATAAAAGACCTATTTGGAGAAATATCGTTTGACTTTCGTGTACCAAAATATATAATCAACATTAAAACCATAAATTTTCAAAAAAGAATAACGAAAAAAGACTTAGTCGACTTTTTTCCCAATGAAATGTCAGGAAGATACCTAATAAGTGGTGAAAAAGTAGAATTGGGAAGATACTACAAAGAAGGAGATGATAACAGCTACATTCTAGATAAAAAAGAAGGTAATTACGTTAAGATATTAAACTTTCCTTGGAGAAAAGAGCGTTTTAAACTTGCAAGTAATTTCTATGATCTGTTTTTTGTAAAAAATGTTGAATATATCAACTACCATCTATCTATTTTACTAAATATCATAGATACAAAAAATGCAAAAATAATTTTCGCTAAAACCTTTAAAGCTTCTGTTAATATTCCACAAACATTCTACTCAAAAAGATTGGTAATACGAAATGAAAAGATTGAAAAAATAAACAACCTTTTCAAAGATATCTCAAAAGCCATTAATAAAAAATTAAAAGAAGTCTTCTACTTATCAAGTGTGGTAAAAGATGTAAAGGGGTTAACTGTCTTTCTCTACGACGGAGAAAACATTGGAATAAAAAAAGGGCAAGTTTTTAGAATTTTCAACAATCACCTAACACAAGGATATATAAGAATAAAAGAGGTAGGACAAAATAATTCAAATGGTAATATATTCCGCTCAATTGAACCAATAAGGAAGTATTCACTTGCCATGGAAAGTTTCTACTATCCTTCTAATTTAAGCTTTTCAATAACTTTTGAATACAATGATATTCCAATGGTAGGTGCAAAAATAAACTTTTTAGACTTATACGGCTCTGAAAATTATTCAATTTTATTTGGTTTCTCACCACAAGTCTATTATATAGGAATTTCCAAAAGAATCTATTCTTTTGACTTTTCAGTAAAATTATTTCTAAAAGAAACCGAATACTACATTTCCCCAGAAATATCAATCACCTCTTTTAAAAGAAAGTCTAAGTTCTTACCAATTGGTAGTGGTATATCGTTAGGGATAAATTTATTAAGCAAAAAGTTAATATTTGGTTATGAATCTTCATTCTAAATTTATGATATAATTTAAATAAGGGGGTGAAAAAATGAAAAAAATTGTATTCTTATTTTTACTCTTTTTTGGAATAGCTTTTGGTATTACTATAAGTGAAAAAACGGGTTTGGTAATCTTACCTGCAAAAGTAGGAAATGGTTGGAATATGGATGAAGCAGATTACTTAATATCACTACTTGAAGAAAAAGCATTATCCCTTGGAAGATTTAGGGTTTTTTCAAGAAATGATTTAGATATGATAGTAAAAGAACGAAACCTTGCAGATCTGGGAATAGTAGAACAAACCTTTGAAGCGGGAAAGATTTTGGGAGCAAAATACGCTGTTTTGCTCACATTAACGGAACTTTCCGCACAATACGAAAAAAACGGCTACACCGCAAGCCTACGTCTTTCCTTAAAACTTTACAATTTAAGCACAGGAGAACTTCTAGCTGCAAAAACCTTTGATAAAAGTACTTACGTTGAAGAAGAAACATCCCAAAAGGCTATAAACAGCCTATTAGAATTGATATCTGAAGATATTTGGATTACCTTAAGGGAATTTTTTAAAGTAGAAGCATATGTAAAACGCGTGGAAAACGGGAAAGTATACCTTGCAGGTCTAGATCCAAATATCGTCAAAAAGGGATTTATATTCAAAATCGAAACCTCAGAAGGAGATGTGGTATACGCTAAAGTTATAGGCGTGGATAGAAATGAAAATCTCGTCATTGCAAAAATAAAGTACGGCGGTAACCCATCAGTATATGATCCTGCCTTAGAATATCCTATTTCCAATACTTTTGGAAGTTTTTCGATTGGAATGTACGCTGGAAAAATATCCTTAGGAATCTTTGGATATAGCAAAAATATATTTGCGGATATTGGCATTATTTTATCTTCTGAACTTGGATATGTGCCTGGTTATTCAACTGTCGGTGGAATAATAGAACTTTTTGAAATGGGACAAGTTAGTTTTTCTGGATTTGGAGGATTACAAATTCTTGGAATATATGATACAAACAGTGAAAGTAGTGATTCTTTCTTAAACGTATTTGGAGTTAGCGGTGGAATACAACTAAAGTATGAATTTGAACCAAAAAATGGTGTATTGGTAAACGTCGGATATACTATGTTATTCCCAGGAGACCTTGTAAAATATATTTATGAACAACTATTTGGAATAGATAAAACATCGTTTACACAAATTAGTCTTGGATACTTTATGTCATTCTAAGGAGGAAAAATATGAAAAAAATTACGTATATAATGCTACTCATTTTGGCATTTTTTCTCTTTTCTTGCAACAACACTGAGAGTAAAACTACCACAAATAATGATTTTTCCATTCCATATGGGTTTATCGGCGCTTTTGGAGAAGGCATCTCAGATTCAGAGGGAAAGTCTGAAGAAATAGCTAGAAAAGAAGCTCTAAGAAAGATTTCCGAGCAAATATTTGTTGAAGTAAAAAGCAATTCAACGCTGTACGAAAATCTCGTTCAAATAACAGATGATGAAAAAGTAAAAGAACAAATTGAAACAAAATTAGAAAGTGTTATACAAACAAACGTGAGTATTGAACTTGTAAACGTAGACTTTACATTAGTAGATAAAAGGTATGAAAACGGAAAATACTACACAAAAGTTCTAGGATTACTGGATAAAGACACAGCACTAAATACTTACAAAGTATATTTTGCAATAAAACTTGGCCAATCACTTTTAAAAGACAAGATGATATACAGTGCTCAAAGGATAGTAAAAGAATACGAAATACTCTTATCACAAAACAAAACACAAATACCTGCAAATATGTTTTCTAGCTTAACCCAAATCGTATCTGAAATAAAGATTGAATGGGAAAAGGTTAACGAACTATACAGACAATTATCACAAAAGGAAATAAAGAACACTAATGAAGCACTTAAATTGCTTGAGGGTATAGATAAGATAAAGGAATTTTCAAAAGACTTTCCCGAAAACAAATTAATTTCTTTAAGGGAAAAAGCACAACCTTTTTTAAAAGATGTTGTATTGAAAATAGAAGGTCCTGATAAAGTGTCTGTGGGAATGAGAATAGATTTAACCGTAAAGTTAACTCCAAATATAGATGATATTGTTTTAAAAGTAACATCTAAAAATGGAGATTTTCCAAAAAATATTTCACTAAAAAATGGTAAAGCAATATTAAGCGGTGTAGTGAAGAATAAAAACATAGAAGTGGAAATCTCACTTGGGGGCGTAATTTCCAAAAAATACGCACCTGGAACAACCCAGGGAACTGGTATTTCTTCACAAGAAACAGGTAAATTACTGAGAATTTCTGCCGAAGGTGCAGGCAACACACGTGAAAAAGCAATAGAAAAAGCATTGATACTAGCTGTAAAGAAAGCAATGGGAATGTTATTTGCAAATGATGTAAATTTACTTTTGAGTTTACCCGTAGACGCTGAATTAATCGATTCTCTAATTGGTGTTCTACAATATGAAATAGTCAACGAAGATACAAAAAATGGGATATATCATGTGGTACTCAGCGTAAGCTTTGAAAAAGATAAATTCAAGGATTTAGTAAAAAAGATAATAAATAACAAACCCCTTGGATATGCTGTCTTAGTGGTAAATAACGATCAATATGGCTATATAGAACCATACATTGAACAAAGGCTAATCAACTCCGGTATAAAACTTGTTTCCAAAGAATATTCCAAAAACTTAGTAGGTTACAAAGATCCAAACCTTTTATCAAAACTTGCACTCTTATCCGCAGCCAAATACGTTATAAATGTTAAAGTAAGTTATGGTGAAAAATACTTACAAGACTATGAACTGTGGTCTGTAAGATTACTACTCAATGTCCAATTAATAGATACATTCTCTGGGCAAATAATAAAAAGTCTTACCTTTGAAGATACAGGAGCAGGTGCAACAAAACAATCTGCTCTTTCCAAAGTGTTAAATAAAGAAAAATTTGTAAATTTCATGAATAATCTAGTAGGTAACTTAAGAAAAGAAGAAGATTTGGCGGAAAATAAAGTAAAACTAATATTTAATGTTTCACGTTCTACCTATGTATTAGTTCTAAAAGATTATTTAAATGAGATGTTTAAAAAAGTAAACTTGATTGAAAGAACACCAAAAAAAGGAGTGTTTGTAATTGAAACATCCAAAAATTTAGAATTAATAATCAAAAAAGTAAAAAACATTCCAAATTTAAACATTAACGTTTTGGAAATAAAAGATAAAGAAGTAGTATTCAACGTAAAATAAACACCATAAATTAGGATAAAAATCAATTTATAACTTTTCTAAACAACATGGCTTTGGAATCCCACCAAAGCCATGCTTTTTTTATCTCTGATAATTTGTAAAATTGAATCCTATAGGAAATTTAGAAAAAGGAAAGATTTCCCTTTTTCACACCGCATCACTTTTGCATAGATATATCCCAAACACTAAACAACATCATATCTGCTGCTAAAATTGGATTTGCTGGATCACTTATGTTCACTATCATCAAACCATTATACTTATCCGCAACATATGCATATTCTCCTGATATGTATACCCCAATTGCAGAACCATCTATATATAAATGTCCCACTTTCTTTGGATTTGTTGGTTCGCTTATGTCTACTATCACTAAACCATTTTCATAGTCTGCAACGTATGCATATTCTCCTGAAACGTACACTCCATTTGCACTCCCTTTCGTATCTAAACATCCTACCTCCTTTGGATTTGCTGGATCACTTATGTTCACTATCACTAAACCATTAGAACCATCTGCAACGTATGCATATTTTCCTGATATGTATACTTCAATTGCATAACCTTCCATATCTAAATGTCCTATTTTCTTTGGATTTGTTGGTTCACTTATATCTACTATTACTAAACCATTAGGACCATCTGCAACATATGCATATTTTCCTGATATGTATACTCCAAATGCCAAGCCATTCATATATAAATATCCCACTTTCTTTGGATTTGCTGGATCGCTTATATCTACTATCACTAAACCATTTTCATAATCTGCAATATATGCATATTCTCCTAAAACGTATACTTCTCTTGCAAGATCATACGTATCTAAATGCCCCACTTTCTTTGGATTTGTTGGATCACTTATGTCTACTATCACTAAACCATTTTCATAGTCTGCAACGTATGCATATTCTCCTGAGATGTATATTCCAATTGCACTTCCTTTCGTATCTAAACATCCTACTTTCTTTGGATTTACTGGATCTGTTACATCTAACACAAATATTCCTTTACTATATCCAGCCGCATAAATATATTTTGCAGAACTTTCAATTTGCTGATTTGCATTTGTTAAACAACCTTCCAAAAATGCCAAAAATATTATTAGAAGTAATATTATTCCAAGCTTTTTTCCTCGTAACATACTACACACCTCTTTCTTAGAAAATTTCTTGTCATTTTAAGCATACGAAAAATTTCAAACTTTCTACTAATAAATTATAACATTATACCTTTGTAATCATTAATCAATAAGATAAAATAAGCGGTAAATTCAGATCGTATATTTTAATGAAAACCTTACTGATTCAAATATTTTCTTAATTTCAAATGGTCAGTCGCAGTCTAAGATAGTATTAAAGGTAACAGGTCACAAAAATTACACCATTTCAAAACTTTGGATTAAAAGATATGAATACCTATACGGTGACATTTTTGAAGAAAAAAGGGAAAACATTTTGATCTCTTTGAATTTTTCTACAAAGTAGTCTCATACATCAATCAATAAAGCGAAAATTTAGATTACGCAAAACCCATATCTTTCCACAAAAAAGAAGCACCACCACCCACGCTAGGGATTTAATCCTTTACTTTCCAATTTAAATAGAATTTTTTCATTTGCATTTACGTTAAACGTATGATATAATCTATACTGACCATGTGGTCAGATAACTCTAAAAAAGGGGGCATATATATGATTGTAGTAAAGAACCTGAAAAAGCGCTATGGAAAACGTATAGGTATAGAAGATGTTAGCTTTGAAATAAAAGAAGGAGAAATTTTGGGACTGATAGGTCCAAATGGTGCGGGGAAAACAACTACAATACGTATATTAACTGGTTTTTTGACACCTGATGGTGGGGAGGCATTAATTTCCAATAAAAAGATGCCAATGGAAATAGATCAAGTAAAAAAGGATATAGGTTACATACCTGGAGAGGTCAATTTCTACGGTGATATGAAAATAAAAGATTTCTTGAAGTTCAACCGTTCTTTTTATAAAAATATAGATTTGGAATATGAAAAATATATAATCAACACACTGGAAATAGATTTGAATAAAAAATTTAAAGAACTTTCCCTTGGAAACAAAAAGAAGGTAGCAATATTACAAGCTCTCGTTCACAACCCCAAGTATTTGATATTAGATGAACCTACAAGTGGACTTGATCCATTAGTGCAACAAAAATTCTACGCATTACTTGAAGAACACAAAAAAAGAGGAGCTGCAATACTATTTTCCTCTCACATATTATCTGAAATAGAAAAATTATGTGACAAATTTTCAATGATAAAAGAAGGAAAGGTGATAATAAGTGGTGAGATTTCAAAATTGAGGGATATTTCTTTAAAACAAGTATTTGTATATGGTTTGAATTTTTGTGAATTCTTGGAAAACTATCCTTATCAAAAAGAGGGAACAAATTACGTTTTTGAGATAAAACAAAATCAACTTAAAGATTTTTTAGGCAACATTTTAAAGTGTGAATTTAAAGATATAGAGATTAAAAGTCAAGCACTTGAAGACATATTTTTAAAGATGTATATATAGGTGGTGATAAAAATGCATATTACAAAAAAAGAGTTAAAATTCAATTTAAGAACTTTTATTCTATGGTGTGTTATAATCTCTCTGTTCGTCTTTTTGTATGCTTCCGTTACAAATATTTTCTTGCAACAAAACAGTTCTGCTCTAAAATTCATTGAAAAACTCCCAAAAAATCTATTAAAGACCTTTAACATAGATATGGAAATTCTGTCAAAACCTGAGGGACTTTTTGGGACAGAAAGTATGGTATTTATGTTCATTTTATTTGGAACATTCTCAATTTTACTTTCCAGTAAGATACTTGCAAGTGAATTTGACGAAAAAACAATAGAATATATTTTACTAAAACCTTTAAAAAGAAAAAAGATTTTCTTTGAAAAAACCTTGGCCATATTCATTTACAACATACTTTTATTTTTTGCTTTTTTTACATTTGAAGTTATATTCTTTAAAACCTTTGTTGAAAAATTCAGTGTAAAAGTTATGTTTGGGTTTGCTCTATACCTTTTATCAATTGCAATTTTCTTTTCTTCAATTGCAATTCTTCTTTCTATTTTCATAAAAAAAAGAAAGGTTGTAAATTCCCTTTCGATAGCCATTTTGTTTTTGTTTTATTTTTTGGATACAGTAACCAAAGGTGTAAAAAATTTTGCATTTTTGAGAAAAATTAGTATGTTTTATCACCTATCCACAATACAGTTAGTAAATCAACATACAATAAACTATATTGCTTTATTTTTTATAATTTTAATATCTTTTGCTTTGATATTAGTATCAAAAAAATCTTTTGAAACACAAGATATTTTGATATAAGGGGTGAAAAAATGCTTTTTTTAAAAGATTTAAAACATAACTTAAAGGTCTTTTTTATTTGGTTTGCCATTTTGTTTATGTTTTCATATATGGTTGCACCATTTATAGATACTGTAATGAACGATTCTGAAGAAATATTAAAATTTGTAAACTCACTTCCAAAATTTATGTTAAAAGCATTTAATATTTCGGAAAGCTTTATAACTCCAGAAGGTTTTTTTGGTGCAAAAGTTATGATGATGGCTCAGATATTCGCCGCAATATTTTCTGTATTACTAGCGTCAAGTATCTTTTCACAAGAATTTGAGTACAAGACTATCGAATATTTACTCATCAAACCTATAAGCAGAAAAAGAGTATATTGGTATAAAACATTCGTGCTTTTTTTGTTCTACAGCACCTTTGCGCTTGCATTTGGGTTAAGCGTTTTGTATTTATTCAACGTTTACGTAAACTTTGAGTATAACGCACGTATATTGTTGGGATTTGCACTATACCTATACGTTGTGGAAACATTTTTTGGATTTTTAACACTACTTTTTTCTGTCTTATTTCAAAAATCCACGTTTTCAATTTCCCTTTCAATTGGATTATTTGTTATAATGTATATAACTGATCTTGTGGGAACTACCATGGAAAAAATGGAAAACATAAGATATTTTAGTATATTTAAATATATTTCTATTGGCGATACTTTAAAGACAAATACTGTTTTCGTTAAAAATTCTATTTGTTTAATACTTATAAGTTTTGTAATGTTAATAATTGGAGAAGTTATATTCAGAAAAGAAGATATAAAGATATAAGGTGGTGATTTATGAAAAACAAAATCATAGATGTTGCAATAAAAGAATTCGCAAAAAAGGGATTTTTTGCAGCTTCTACTAATACCATTTCTACAAACGCCCATGTTTCAAAAGGAGCAATTTTTTATCACTTCAAAAGCAAAGAAAATTTATACTTGATTTGTTTTAAAAGCATTATTAGTCTTTTTGAGAAAGAATTAGATCTTTTCCTTAAAAAAAATCCAAATCTAGATTTTTTTAACCTTATATTAAAATGGAGTAAGAAGAAGATAGAAATTATAAACAAACAAAAATATATACTTGGTTTTCTTGAAACCACAAAAAATCTTCCAAAAAGCTTGGAAGAGAAAATTCAAACTATTCTAAGAGAAAATTACACAAAATACATGCCTGTTTTAAGAGAAAAATTTGAAAAAGTAGAATTAAAAGAAGGACTTGATAGAGAATTTACCTTTTCAATAGTTTTAGATTTTTTTGACACGTTTTCAAGAAGGTACAACAATACAAGCTATATACCTGATAAAATGTTATCAGAATTTGAAAATGTTATAAAAATTATAAAATACGGAATATCAAAATATTAAGTATTTGTGGTATAATTTTTTTGTTAACATTGGAACCGTTTCTATGGAGGTGTGTATATGCTAAAAAATCTTGAAAAATATTTAAAATCAAAGATAACAGGTCACAAAAACTATGCCATTCCAAAACTTTGGATTAAAGGATATGAATACTTATATGGTAACATTTTTGAAGAAAAAGGGGAAAACATTTTTGTTGATCCCTTTGAGTTTTTCTACAAAGTGGTTTCATATATCAATCAACAAAGGGAAAATTTAGATTATGCAAAACCCATATCTTTCCACACAAAAGAAAAAAACTGGGAAAAAAAGGCAATAATGTACGGAACACTTCCAAGAATGACAACTGCCTTTAATCACAAAGGTTTCGGGAATTTTGAAGAAGTAGACATTCTTGGATATAAAGAAGCGGGAACATTTTTAAAAATGATCGCTTTTCTTATGTATTTGAAAAACTTTAATGTTAATACACTATACATGCTTCCAATTAGTAAAAACAGTAATTTATTCAAAAAAGGAAGTATTGGTTCTCCATATGCTGTAAAAAACCCATTAAAACTTGATGAAGGTTACCATGATCCTTTGCTTGAAGATTTCACAGTGGAAGATGAATTTAAAGCTTTAGTAGAGGCTGCACATATTTTGGGTATAAGGGTAGTACTGGACTTTATTCCAAGAACAGCTTCAAGGGATTCCGACTTAATAAAAGAGCATCCAGATTGGTTTTATTGGATTAAGATAGATGACTTATCCGAATACAAACCACCAAAAGTTGAAGAACTTCCCTTTAAAATACCAGATAAAGAAGATATACAATTGTTGTACAGAAACAAAGAAGTGAGAAAACACTTAAAAAAATTTGTAGATTCACCGGATAAACTTGATCCAAAAAAATGGGAAAAAGTAAAAAACATGGATGGCAATATCCTTGTGAATATAATCAAAGAATTTGGAGTTGTAACTCCTCCTGGTTTTTCAGATTGGATTAACGACCCACAGCCCACTTGGGATGACGTTACATTTTTAAGACTTTATCTTGACAATCCAGCGGATGCAAAAGATTACATTTCAAAAGATCAAAAACCATACATTTTATTCGATGTTATAAAATCTAGTAAATTCCCAGGAAATGTACCAAACAAAGAGCTTTGGGAATATATTTCAAATATTATTCCCACCTACCAACAAAAATTTGGAATAGATGGTGCAAGAATAGATATGGGACACGCTCTTCCTGCAAAATTGCAAGAGATGATAATTTCTAAAGCAAAGAAAATAGATCCATATTTTGTATTTATCGCAGAAGAACTTGAAATAGAAAACGACAAAAAATCAAAGGCAGATGGATATGATGTAATTTTAGGAAATTCTTGGTATGTTGCTCCAAGAAAAGATGAAATATACAAATTTATAGAAGAAAAGGCAAAAAAACTTGTTATACCATTTATAGCTTCCGTCGAAACGCCTGATACCCCGAGAATAATGGCAAGGGAATTTGGCAACAAATTAAAATATTTATCTCCGTTTTTACTTTATTTTTCGCCAAATGGTATCCCGTATATTAATTCAGGTCAAGAAATTGGTGAAATACAACCAATGAACCTTGGGCTTGATAACACCATCTGGGGTAAAACTTTGTTACCACCAGATGATGAATTTTACTCAAAACTTGCGTTTTTTGATCACTATGCATTACATTGGAGCAAATACGATAAAGAAACATTTGAGTTTTTAAGAAAGTTACTTTTCATTAGAAAAAAATACGATAATTTCGTCTTAAACGGAGAATTCAAATACGTGTACTTTAACTATCAAGATGGGTTTTTGGCAAATTACTCCTATTGGATAGGGGACAAAGGAATAATCATAGTTGGAAATTTAGACCTTTCCTGGGAAAGAAATGTTGAAATCTATCTAGAAAACACCGTCGGAAAAAATCTAGATGTTAAAAACATAAAAATTTGGAATAGAGATGAAAGCTTTTATCCACCGGAAAAAGTTGTTAAATTAAACCTAGAATCTGGCGGTTTTGCACTTATAATAGTCAACGAATAAAGGAGGGAGTTTTCTATGAAAAAAGTGTTTGTCTTTCTGTTTGTTTTACTTTCATTGATTGCTATTTCCTCAACAACCATTGTTGTCCATTATCACCGCTTTGATGATAACTACAACGGATGGAATTTATGGATATGGCCTATGAAACCCGTTGCCATGGATGGAAAATCATACGCATTCACGGAAAAAGATGACTTTGGTGTGGTTGCCAAGATAGTGCTTGATATGGACCTTGAACAAGTTGGAATTATCGTACGACTTAACGAATGGCAAGCAAAAGATGTAGCCAAAGATAGATTTATAGACATTAAAGATGGAAAAGCGGAGGTGTGGATTTTGCAAGGAGTTGAAGAAATATACACAAAAAAGCCAGATACAAAACCAAGAGTATTTTTTGCAGCTGCAAAAGCTTCAAACATCATAGAAGCATATTTGACAAATGCGATTGACACAAAAACATTTAAAGGAGTTAAGGTAACGGTCGATGGCAAGGAAAAAAAGGTATCTAAAATTGAAAAGGCAGATCCAACGGACCTCTCTAAGACAAACTATATAAAAATAGTTTTAGAAACACCACTTACAGAAGATGATTTTAGAAAAGATGTTAAATTGTTAATAGAGGGCTTCTCACCGTCTACTGTTTACATGTTAGATATCTTAGATAATTTATACTTCGATGGAAAACTAGGTTATATCTACTCAAAAGACAGTACACTCTTTAGAACATGGTCCCCCGTTTCAAAAACGGCACAAGTTTTACTATACAAAAATGGAGAAGACAAAAAGCCATACAAAGTTGTTAATATGACGTACGTTGGAAATGGTGTTTGGGAAGCAAAAGTTGACGGTGACTTAGATGGTATCTTTTACAAATACAGATTTGAAAGTTACGGTAAAGTTAGAGAAACTGTGGACTACTACTCCAAGGCCGTTTATAAAAATAGCTTAAAAAGCGCCGTGGTAGACCTTTCTAAAACAAATCCAAAAGACTGGAAAAATGATACAAGACCTTACATGGAAGCACTCGAAGATGCCATAATTTATGAAATACATATTGCAGATATGACAGGACTTGATAATTCAGGTGTGAAAAATAAAGCTACTTACTTGGGATTGGTTGAGGAAAACACAACAGGTCCCGGTGGAGTTACAACGGGATTATCACACCTTGTAGAACTTGGAGTTACACACGTTCACATTCTTCCAATGTTTGATTTTTACACAGGAGATGAAGAAAACAAGGATTTCGAAAAAAGTTATAATTGGGGATATGATCCTTACCTTTTTACAGTTCCAGAAGGAAGATATTCAACAGATCCAAAAAACCCATACACACGAATCTTTGAGGTCAAAAAGATGGTTCAAAAATTACACGAAAAAGGTATAAGGGTAATACTTGATATGGTCTTTCCACATACATTTGGAATTGGCCAACTTTCCGCATTTGATCAAACTGTTCCTTATTACTTCTACAGATTAGATAAAACCGGAGCCTACCTAAACGAAAGCGGTTGTGGAAATGTTATTGCAACTGAAAGACCTATGATGAGAAAATACATTATTGATACACTACTTTATTGGATAAACGAATACCACGTTGATGGATTTAGATTTGATCAAATGGGACTAATGGATAAAAAAACAATGTTGTCACTTGAGAAAAAAATTCATGCAATTGACCCAACAATTATACTGTACGGTGAACCTTGGGGCGGCTGGGGTGCACCAATAAGGTTTGGTAAATCAGATGTAGCAAACACACATATTGCAGCATTCAACGACGAGTTTAGGGACGCTCTAAGAGGTTCTGTTTTCAACGAAAAGGTTAAAGGATTTTTAATGGGGGCAATAGGAAAAGAAACACGCGTAAAAAGAGGGGTTGTGGGTAGTATCCATTATGACTCAAGAATCAAAAGCTTCGCAAGTGATCCAGAAGAAACTATTAATTATGTTGCATGTCACGATAACCATACACTTTGGGATAAAAATGCACTTGCCGCAAAATACGACAAAAAATACAAATGGACAGATGAAATGCTCAAAAATTCTCAAAAACTTGCAGGTGCTATACTCCTAACATCTCAAGGAATACCATTCATACACGCAGGTCAAGATTTTGCTAGAACAAAGAAATTCAACGAAAATTCATATAATGCACCTATTTCTATAAATGGCCTTGACTACCAAAGAAAATATGAATATTTGGATGTCTTTGAATACTACAAGGGACTTATTAACCTTAGAAAACAACACCCTGCGTTTAGAATGACAACAGCAGAAGAAATTAAAAAACATCTAAAAATTCTATCCAGTAGAAAAAGAAGGGTTGTTTCCTTTATAATCCACGACAACGCAAGAAATGACACATGGAAAGACATTTTGGTTATATACAACGGTAATGTAAATTCTATAGAATATGATTTACCAGAAGGTAATTGGAATTTAGTTGTAAACGGCGAAACAGCAGGCACTAAAGTAATAAAGACAGTTTCTGGTAAACTAGTATTAGAAGGAATTTCCGCCTATGTTTTGTACAAGAATGAATAATTGTGATATAATTTAATGTAGTATTTCTCTGAGGGGTGATAGTATGTCTAAAAAAAGAATATTAGTTGTAGAAGACGAAGATAATATGAGACTTTTAATAACAGAAGAGCTCGAAGAAAGTGGATACGAAGTAGATGAAGCAAGAAACGGACAAGAAGCATTGGAAAAATTTAGATCAAAAGAGTACGACCTTGTAACAGTGGATATTGAAATGCCCGGCATGAATGGGCTTGAGGTTGCTGGAAAAATTCGTGAGATGAAAAAGGACGCAAAAATCATTATTTTGACCGCCTATTCCCATTATAAAAGCGATCTTGCTTCATGGGCAGCAGATGCATACGTAGTTAAATCTTCTGATTTAACGGAATTAAAAGATACTATTGCAAAAATAATTAATATGTAAGATAAGCCCTCCCCCAATAAAAGGTGGCGGGAGGGCCACCTTTTTTGTTAATAATACAAGTTAAAATATATGGAGGTGTAGAAGATGGATTACAAAGAAACGTTGAACTTGCCTTCAACTCAGTTTTCTATGAGGGCCAACCTTGTAAAAAAAGAACCCGAAATGTTGAAAAAATGGGAAGAAATGGATGACTACAAATTGGTATTGCAGTCAAGAGAGGGTAAACCAAAATTTGTACTACACGATGGCCCTCCATATGCAAATGGAAACATACACATTGGAACGGCTACAAACAAAATCCTAAAAGACATAGTTATCAGGTACAAAACCATGCGTGGATATTATGCACCATACGTACCCGGTTGGGATACCCATGGTCTTCCCATTGAACATAGGGTGTCAGTAGAAATGGGTGAAAAGATAAAGGAAATGTCACCAGTTGAAATCAGAAAAAAATGTAAAGAATTTGCACTAAACTTTGTAGATATCCAAAGGGAACAATTTAAAAGGTTGGGAGTACGTGGTGATTGGGATAATCCATACCTTACACTTGATCCCAAATACGAAGTACACATTTTGAACATTTTCAAAACACTTGTAAAAAATGGAAATGTTTATAGGGGAAACAAACCCGTATACTGGTGTCCAACTTGTAAAACCGCACTTGCAGAAGCAGAAGTTGAATACCATGATCATTCATCACCATCTATATACGTAAAATTCGAACTTGAAAAAGACACATATATAGTCATATGGACAACAACTCCATGGACTCTTCCAGCGAATGTTGCAATTGCAGTACACCCAGATTATGATTATGTAAAAATAAAAGTAAACAACGAATACTGGATAGTTGCCGAAGGTTTATTGAACAAATTTGCCGCTGAAACGGAAATAGAATACACAATTGTAGAAAAATTCAAAGGAAAAGACTTGGAATACAAAAAGGCAAAACATCCTTTTATCGATAGAGACTCTCTTGTAGTGCTTGCAGATTACGTTACACTGGAAGATGGTACGGGATGTGTACACACAGCACCAGGGCACGGTGCAGAAGACTATTTAACAGGGTTAAAATATAACTTACCCGTACTTTCACCAGTAAATGAAGAAGGAGTATTTACAAAAGAAGCTGGAAAATACGCTGGTTTAAAAATATGGGATGCTAATAAAGTAATAATTGAAGACCTCGAAAAAAGTGGTGCATTAATAAAGACACACAAAATAGAACACAGTTATCCACATTGTTGGAGATGTAAAAATCCCGTTATTTTCAGGGCAACTCCACAATGGTTCATTTCAGTTGATAAAAACGGATTAAGGGAAAAGGTCTTGGACGAAATTAAAAAAGTAGAGTGGCATCCAAAATGGGGCGAAAATAGAATCACGGCAATGGTAAAAGAAAGACCAGATTGGACCATCTCAAGGCAAAGAGTATGGGGAACTCCAATACCTGCAATAAAGTGTAAAAATTGCGGAGAAGTCTTTTTAGACGAAAAGGTTATAGATAACTTCATAAAAATAGTACAAGAAAAAGGCACAGATGCTTGGTTTGAACTTTCAGAAGAAGAACTAATACCCAAAGATGTAAAATGTCCAAAATGTAATAGTACTTCTTTTGAAAAGACCTACGACACATTAGATGTATGGATAGATTCTGGTTGTTCTTTTGAAGCGGTTATACGGTCAAATGGTGAAAAATTCCCAGTGGACTTATACCTTGAGGGGGACGATCAACATAGAGGATGGTTTCAAAGCTCTATCTTCATGTCTGTAGCCCATACAAACATGGCTCCATACAAGACCGTCGTCACCCATGGATTTATTAAAGACGAACACGGAAGAAAAATGAGTAAATCTCTGGGAAACGTTATAGATCCAAAAGAAATTGTGGACAAATATGGTGCTGATATCCTAAGACTATGGGTATCAAGCATTGACTTCTTTGACAATATCAGAGTTGGAAAAAATATCATTCAACAACAAGTTGAAGTGTACAAAAAAATAAGAAACACAATAAGATACTTACTTGGTAATCTCAGTGATTTTGAAGAAAAACACATACTCCCATTTGAAAAGCTATTACCACTTGATAAATGGGCACTTGGCAGATTACAAGAAGTAATTTCACAAGTAACAGATCACTTTGAAAAGTTCGAATATTCAAAAGTATATAGCTTGTTAAATAAATATTGTACAGTAGAACTTAGTGCAACTTATCTTGATATTATAAAAGATAGGTTATACGTTGAAGCAAAAGATTCTATATACAGACGCTCAGCACAAACTGTAATGTATTATATACTACAGGCATTGGTTAAAATGCTCGCACCTATTTTGGTATTCACCGCAGAAGAAGCGTATCAATTAAGTCCATTCAAAAAATACGAAACAGTACACTTGGAACTCTGGCCTGAAGTAAAAGAAGAATTCATTGACAAAGAAATTATGGAAGACTTTAAAATGTTATTACTCGTACGTGATGATGTTTTAAAGGCATTAGAAGAAGCAAGAAAAAATAATATAATTGGTCACTCACTAGATGCAAATGTAACACTTGAAGGGGCAAACGAACATGTACAAAATATAATAGAAAAGTACGAAGAATATCTAGCAGAATTCTTTATCGTTTCAGATGTGAAAGTGGGAAGTGGAAATATCAAAGGTGAATTTTCAAGTGTTAAAGTTGAAAAGGCACAAGGTGAAAAATGTCAAAGATGTTGGAAATATAGCAAAGATGTAGGAAAAGATGAAGTTTACAAAGATGTCTGCCCAAGGTGTGCAGCTGTTTTAAAAGGTGAAAGAAAATAAGCGGGGAATTCCCCGCTTTTTTCGAAAGGAGGAGCATATGAAAAAAGTCGCTGTAATAGGTTACTCTGGAGAAATAGACCAAAAACTTGAAAAAATATGTTTTTTGCTTGGAAAAGCCCTTTCAAAAAAATACATCGTCCTAACTGGCGGAAGAGATGGAGTAATGGAAGCAGTTTCAAAGGGAGTGAAAAGTGAAAATGGAACATGTATAGGCATTTTACCGTTTGAAGAAAAGGGCAATGCCTATAACTTTTTGGATATTACAACAGGTCTTGATTTTCAAATGAGATCCTTTATACTATTAAAAAATGCAGACGCGGTAATTTCCGTTGGCGGTGAAATAGGTACAGCAATAGAAATACTAGGGGCATATGCATATGGAAAACCACTAATTTTGTTTAATGAAACCGGAGGATGGACTGATAGAATCCAAAAAGTACTAATAGAAGGTAAATATTTAGATAATAGAAAGATCGTTGAAATCAAAATCGCAAGTAGTATAGAAGAAATACTAAAAATATTGGAGGATTTAATGTGAGATATCTTCCATTAACCTTAGTAGTCCTCTTTTGGGGGCTTTCTTTTATTTCAACAAGTGTGGTGGTAAAGGAAATAAGCCCACTTTTTGCTGCATTTATGCGGTTTTTAATAGCATTGCTGGTTTTATTTATAGTACCTAAAAAGAGAAAAATAGATTTATTCAACATTCATAAAATACTTGCGGGATTTTGGGGAATTACAATGTATTTTGTCGCAGAAAATTTTTCTCTAAAATTTACCACCCCCACAAATGCCGCAATGATAGTTTCTACAGCACCGATTTGGTATATACTTTTTACCCAAATTGTACACAAGAAAAAAACACATATATTTCAATATATTGGCTCCACCATTGCAATCGTTGGAGTAGGACTTGTTATTTTAAATGGTAGATTGTACCTTAACGTTAACCCTATAGGTGATTTGCTTGCATTTGGAGCTGCACTTTCTTGGGTATTTTATACACACCACATTGTAAAACTTTCCGATCATTCATCGATAACTGCCGTCTTTGAAATTACTTTTTGGGGTGTAGTTACTTTAATACCATTTACCTTTGTTGAATATGCATATTTTACTCCAAAGATTATTTTTTCAATTAATGTTGTTTTTGGATTACTTTACCTTGGTATACTTTGCTCTGCTGTGGGATACATTCTCTGGAACAAATCAATTGAAATACTAGGAGATAGAACAACAACAAATGCCGTATATATCATTCCGATTGTAACTGCCATATTTGAAAATATTCTTTTTAAAAGATGGCCAACATTTTTGCTAGTTTCAGGTATAATATTAGTTGTTACAGGAGTATATATTTTTGAAAAGTTCGAAGAAAGGAGAGAAAAATATGGGAAAGAATGATTTAGGAATAGACCTTGGAACTGCAAACTTTTTGGTGTATCAAAAAGGAAAGGGAATTGTACTTTACCAACCCTCTGTGGTGGCAATTTCCAAAAAAACGGGTAAAATCATTGCAATAGGTGATGAGGCAAAAGAAATGATAGGTAAAACCCCTGAAGAAAGTATCGTTGCTATTAGGCCAATGAAAGACGGGGTTATAGCCGACTATACTATTATTTCAGAAGTACTTAAGATGTTTATAAAGAAAGTAACAAAGGGATTTTTCCTAAAACCAAATATGGTTATTGGAATACCAGCAAAAACTACAACAGTGGAAAAAAGAGCGGTATTTGATGCAGCTATGAGTGCTGGTGCTAAAAAAGTATATGTTGTATCTGAACCACTTGCAGCTGCAATTGGGGCGGGAATTGACGTTACAAAACCAGAAGGAAATATCATCGTCGATATAGGTGGTGGAACAACGGATATTGCGGTGATAAGCTTGGGTGGAGTCGTTGTGGGTGATTCGGTAAAACTTGCAGGAGATTCCATGGATGACTCAATCGTAAAGAGTGTAAGA
The DNA here is from genome assembly GCF_001999655.1 of Thermosipho sp. 1074. Classification (NCBI taxonomy): domain Bacteria; kingdom Thermotogati; phylum Thermotogota; class Thermotogae; order Thermotogales; family Fervidobacteriaceae; genus Thermosipho; species Thermosipho sp. 1074. The sequence goes on from NZ_LBEX01000007.1 coordinate 49,998, forward strand.
AAAATTCTTGGCCTAATAATCGGTGAATCAACAGCTGAAGAAATCAAAAAAAGAATAGGAAAAGCACATCCAGAAGTAGAAGATTTTGAAATGGATGTTAAGGGAAGAGATGCGGTAACAGGACTTCCTCGAACAGACAAACTTAACTCCAATGACGTTTATAAAATTTTAAAACCAATAATTGAAAATTTAATATCCAGAATAAAAGTGGTACTTGAAAAAACACCTCCAGAACTTTCTGCAGATATAATGGAAAAAGGTATTGTTATAACAGGCGGCGGGGCATTGTTAAGGGGTATTGATAAGGCCATTTACGATGAAATAGGTGTACCATGTAAAATCGCAGAAGATCCATTAACATGTGTTGCAAGAGGTACAGGAATTTTACTAGAGGATGAAGAATTATTAAATGAGGTGGCAGTAACATACGAATGAGGTGAAAATATGTACAAAGGAATTTATCTTGCATCCATGGGAATGCTAGCAGATATTACAAAACTTGATACCCTTTCAAACAACATATCAAACGCTGAAACAGCTGGGTATAAATCTGATTCTTTGGCATTTAAAGCATATTTTGATAAAAATTTGTACTCTTTCAACCCTATGCCACAAGAAAAGAAAGTGGAAATAAAAAAAATAGGTAATTTTGAACAAGCACTCATTCTGGATCAGGTGAAAACCAATCTTTCACAAGGCGTAATAGAGCATACGGGAAATGCATTAGATTTTGCAATTGATGGCGAAGGTTTCTTCGTATTGGAAAATAATGGAAAAAGGTTATACACGCGTGCTGGAAACTTTAAAGTAAATGATGAAGGCTTTTTAGTAAACTCTGATGGAGCCTATGTTTTAGGAAAAGATGGCCAAAAACTTAAGGCAGATGATAATTTAATTGAAAAAATATTGGTGGTTGATTTGGAAAATCCTAAAAAGATAGGTTATACGTTCTTCGAAGGACAAGAAAAAGCAAAGAAGAATTTTAGGATTTTACAAGGTTATATAGAAAAATCAAATGTAAACATAGTACGTGAAATGGTTAAGATGATCGAAGCAACAAGACATTATGAAACTCTATCAAAGGCCGTTACAGTTCACGATGAACTGCTTAATAAATCTATTAACTCTGCGGGAAGTTTAAAATAGGAGGTGTTTAAGAAATGATTAATGGTCTTTACACAGCAGCAACGGGAATGTGGGCTCAACAATTTAAATTGGATACTCTTTCAAATAATATCGCCAATGTGGATACTGCAGGTTACAAAAAGGTAAAGACAGAATTTCAAGACCTCTTGTATGATTACTCTAAAAACGCCGGCGCTGCAACTGCTCAAAATTCGTTACATCCTACCGGCATATATGTAGGACATGGAACAAAATTATCCGCAACAACACGAATCTTTACACAAGGAAATCTTGAGAGAACAGGAAACTCATTAGACTTGGCAGTTTCTGGTGATGGTTTTTTCCAAGTACAACTCCAAGATGGTAGAATAGCATACACAAGAGATGGACAATTCAAAGTAGATGGTAATGGAAGAATAATTACAAGCAATGGTAATCTACTCTCACCTAATATTGTTGTCCCACAAAATGCGGTAGCACTAAGTATATCACCAGATGGTATTGTTACTGCTGAACTTCAGGACGGAACTCTACAAAATTTGGGAACAATTACATTAGTAAGGTTTATAAATCCTTCAGGTCTAAAAGCTATAGGTGATAATTTATACCTTGAAACTCCTGCAAGTGGCGCACCTGTAGAGGGCACAGCAGGACAAGATGGATTTGGAACAATTCTCCAAGGATATGTGGAAAAATCAAATGTTGATATAGTAAAAGAAATGGTAGATATGATAAGTGCAATGAGGGCATACGAATTAAATTCAAGAACCGTTCAAACTGCAGATGAAATGTTAAGAACCGCAAGCAATATGAAGAGGTAAAAATAACTTCTAAAACTATAAAACTAAAAAAATGAAACAATAAAAAGTACCCCCACGGTGATAAAACCGATAAGGGGGTATTTTTTTGCAAAAAAGGATGAAAATCTTACCGTCTTATTTACTTTTATCTTTTAACATAAGTTATTTTTCTTTGTTTTTAATGATATTAAATTTTATTTTCTATAGTTAATTATATATTTTATTTATTTTAACAAGAAATTATTTAATTATTATAATATTATGATTATATTACTTAATATCTAATAACATATACATCGCTTTTAAACAAAAAGAATATCGTTTATTATAAACAATAAAAATAAAATTACGTAATGTAAAACAAAATAAAAATTAATCTAATTTGTTAATTATAAATAAATAAAAATAAATTAACTAATAGGTTTTCCATTTACACAAACTCATCAAAAATACCTTATTTAATAATATATTAATTGTAACCAATTGTAACGTTTAGGTTAAGATAAAAAATATATAAGATTTTCAACGACCTTTTCCGTTAACAAAAAGCTTGTATGTGGCTTAAAATAACATGTTTGCTTTTAGGTAACTTCCAGTTAATCAAAATGAAAATATCTTGGTTTATAATAATTTATGAGGTTTTTTAATTGGTTTAGAACATACCTATGAGGAATGGAAACCGAAGGGGAAAATCTTTACTACATCAACTATTTCGTTTAGAACATACCTATGAGGAATGGAAACCTATAACTCCCCGTCTTCTGTATATCGTTTCAATATTTCCGGTTTAGAACATACCTATGAGGAATGGAAACATTTAATGGTTTTAAGTTAAAAAAAAAGACGGGGAACTATAACGTTTAGAACATACCTATGAGGAATGGAAACTTTAAATCAATAATCAACATAACACCATTAAAAGTTTAGAACATACCTATGAGGAATGGAAACCAGAATAGAACGCAAGCATTGTTTTTGATTTTGGAATTAAAGTTTAGAACATACCTATGAGGAATGGAAACTTATATCTTTTACCATTTCTTGAATTGTTTCAGTTTAGAACATACCTATGAGGAATGGAAACAAGGGGAAAACTTTTATGATGTCAACTATTTCAATCACAGTTTAGAACATACCTATGAGGAATGGAAACAAAACAGCTTCACGCAAAATACTCGTATCCAAATGAGTTTAGAACATACCTATGAGGAATGGAAACGTATTTTCAACATCCTCTTTGCCCTCCCTAACTTCTTGTTTAGAACATACCTATGAGGAATGGAAACTCTAAAATATCGGTTGTTATAGGGTATTCGTGTGTTATTCGTTTAGAACATACCTATGAGGAATGGAAACCATTTATGATTTTTGTGAGATAATCTTCGACTAACATGTCGTTTAGAACATACCTATGAGGAATGGAAACAAAAAGTATTTAAACCAACAAATGGCCCCTTATAATTGTTTAGAACATACCTATGAGGAATGGAATTCAAAGGGAAATGATAGATATCATTTCACATAATTTGAAAAGAATATACACAAAAAACAGCAAAATTCCATGATGTTTCGATTTTTTTCTAAAAAAATGCACAGAAACAAAACAGCATGACTTTGGTAGAATATCAAAGCCATGCTGTTTAAAAGTAAATCTAAAATTGCGAATTATTTTAATATATGTCTTAAAAATTCTTTTGTCCTCTGATTTTTTGGTTCTTTAAAAATTTCTTCTGGTTTTCCTTCCTCTGCTATAACTCCTTTGTCCATGAAGATTATCCTATCTGCTACTTCTCTTGCAAATCCTATTTCGTGTGTTACCACTATCATTGTCATACCAGATTTTGCAAGATCCTTCATTACCTCTAAAACTTCACCTACAAGTTCTGGATCAAGAGCAGATGTAGGCTCGTCAAATAACATAAGCACGGGATCCATCATTAATGCCCTTGCAATGGCAACCCTTTGTTTTTGACCACCTGACAAATTATCTGGATAATATTCTATCTTTTCACTCAAACCCACCCTATCTAGCAAACTCTTTGCCTTTTCTACTGCCTTTTCTTTTGGCATCTTTAAAACCTTTGTAGGTGCAAGGATCAAGTTTTCCAAAACAGTCATATGTGGAAATAAATTAAAGTGCTGAAAAACCATACCAATTTTTGTTCTTATTTCGTTGATACTCTTATCTTTTTCTATTTTTTTTCCAAGAAAAATTATCTCACCCTTTTGATAATCTTCCAAATGATTTATACACCTCAAAAAAGTACTCTTTCCACCGCCACTTGGACCAATTATTACTATAGTCTCTCCTTTTTCAACCCTTAGATTCACACCCTTTAATACCTTTAACTCTCCAAAACTTTTATGCAAATCTCTAACTTCCAAAATCATGCTATCTCCATCCTTTTTTCTATAACCCTTACAATTCTAGATATTGTAAACGTCATCACAAAATAGATTATTGCTATACCAAAGTATATGGAAAATGTTTGAAAGGTTCGTGTTATCACAAATTGACCACGCCTCATAAGTTCGGTAACTCCAATTATAGATGCAAGCGAACTATCTTTTGTTAGTGTGATAAATTCATTCCCAAGGGCTGGTAAAATGTTTTTAAAAGCTTGAGGAAGTATAATATACCTCATAGTTTGAAAATGGGACATTCCAAGGGATCTTGCAGCTTCATACTGCCCCTTTGGTATAGATTGTATACCAGCTCTAACTATCTCTGCAATGTATGCGCCACTGTTTAAACCCAAAGCTACAATTGCTGCTGGATATGCTTCAAGTTGTATTCCAAGTTGCGGTAGTCCAAAATAAACTATAGATATTTGAACTAAAAGAGGTGTCCCTCTTAAAAATTCAACATAAACAGTTGATGGTATATTAATTACCTTCAATTTGGATAATCTACCCATACCAATAAATGTTCCAAGAATCAATCCAATTAAAACTGAAAAAAAAGTGAGTTTTAAGGTATCCCAAGCTCCCAAAAGCAAAAATGGTAAATTTTCTAAAACAACCTCTATTGCTTCCATTATTTTCCCCCTTTAGAACCACTTTTCAACTAAAATATCATATGGACTTTTAAACATATTTGAAATAACACTGTTGACAAAATCTAACAATTCTTTGTTTCCTTTTTTTACTCCAATACCGTATTTTTCTCCTGTATCTATTACAGAAGAAATCAAGAATTTTTGGAATTTCTTTACATACGCATTAGCCACTGCCTCATCTAAAACTACTGCATCAACACGTTTGTTTTGAAGTTCAAGAAACGCATCTGTAAATTTTTGAAATCTTGTAACTTTTATTCCTTTAATCTTGGAAACCACCAAATCACCTGTTGTTCCCAATTGAACAGCAACCTTTTTTCCTTTCAAATCCTCAAGTGATTTTGGAGAGAAATTCTCACCTTTTCTTACAACTATCGATTGGTTTGCGTTAAAATATGGAATAGAAAAGTCAATCACTTTCGCCCTTTTATTTGTTATCGTCATACCCGCAATTATTAAATCAATCTTATCAGACATAATCGCAGGAATAAGTGAATCAAAAGGAAGATTTAATATTTTAAGTTTAACTCCAAGCTCACTTGCTATCTTTTTTGCAATGTCAATATCAAAACCTACAATATTGTTATTTTGATCCACAAATTCAAATGGTGGAAAGGTAGGTTCCGTACCAACAATTAAAATTCCCCTTTCTTTTATCTTCGATAAACTTGCTGTAAAAAACACTGAAACTATAAAAACAATAAATAAAACAGCGACCAACTTTCTCATACTACCCCCTCCTTTTTGTAATACTTGGTAATTTAATTTTAACACATTTAACCTAAAAATAACATGATATGATAAAAAAATACGGAGTGATAACTCACTCCGTATTTATTATCTTACTCAACTGTAACACTTTTTGCTAAATTCCTAGGTTTGTCCGGATCATATCCCCTCATATCCGCAATTAAATATGCAAACAATTGAATCACCGGCGAAATCGTGAGTGGATACATATCATCAGGACTATCAGGAACGTATATAATATCATCTACTATCTTTTCCAGTTCTTTGTTGCTCTCGTTTGTAATCGCAATTATTCTAGAATTTCTTGCCTTTGATTCTTCTATATTACTCTTTGTTTTTTCAAACAAATTATCTTTTGGTGCTATTGCAAACACCGGGAAAGTTGGATCAAGCAACGCTATTGGTCCGTGTTTTAACTCCCCGGCAGGATACGCCGTTGCATTTATATAACTTATTTCTTTTAACTTTAGCGCTCCTTCAAGTGCTGTTGGATAATTTATCCCGCGTCCAATATACATAAAGTGATGATAATTTTTGTAATACGATGAAATTTCTTCAAGATCTATATTGTTTAGAATTTTTCTAAAAATCTCAGGTGCCTGCTTTAAAAACTCAAAATCTCTTTGAAGTTCTTCATTCCAAATTCCTTTTATTCTTAACAGGTGCATACCTAAAATATAGAGCACTATAAGTTGATTAACGTAAGTTTTCGTAGCAGCCACACCGATTTCAGGACCTGCATTCATAAATACAGTAACATCACTTTCCCTTGTAATAGTAGAGCCAACTACATTTGAAATTGAAATAACTTTTGCACCTTTTCTCTTAACAAGCCTTACCGATTCAAGCGTGTCTGCAGTCTCTCCGGATTGGGATATAGCAATAACAAATGTATTATCATCTACATGTATATTCCTATACCTAAATTCAGACGCAACATCCACTTCTACATCTATATTTGAATGCTTTTCAAAAAAATATTTAAATACAAGACCTGCATGATAACTAGTGCCACACGCCACAAGTTTTATTTTTTCAACCCTTTCAACGTTGAATTCCTTTAATTCATTTAAAACAGGTCCTTCAAGTGTTACCCTACCCACAAGTGCACTTTCTATTGCTTCTGGTTCCTCCATTATTTCTTTTAACATAAAATGTTTGTACCCGCTTTTTTCAGCAGATGCTTCATCCCAATCTATATGGTATACTTTTCTCAAAACTACATTCCCACCTAAATCAGTTATTTTATATTCTCCATCCTTTAAAAGCACCACATCTCCATCTTCCAAAAAGACTACATCTTTTGTATACCGCAAAATAGGTGTAACATCCGATGCAAGCACAACTTTATCTTTTCCTCTTCCCAAAACAAGCGGACTTCCTTTGCGTGCAGCTACAAGCATATTACTAAAATCAGAATGCATAACCACAATCGCGTATGCACCCTTTAAAAGCTTTATAGCATCTAAAACCGCTATATATAAATCTCCTTTAAAGTGTTCTTCAATTAAGTGTGCTATAACCTCTGTATCTGTATCCGATTTAAAAACATGACCCTTTGACTTTAACATTTCTCTTAATTCATAGTAATTTTCAATTATTCCATTATGTACTATGGCGATTTTACCAGTACAATCCGTATGCGGGTGTGCATTTATATCATTTGGAATCCCATGCGTTGCCCATCTTGTGTGTGCTATTCCAATTGACGTCTTCTTTTGAGGTATCTTTGATTTTAAATTTTTAATTTTACCTATGGATTTCTGTATTGATATCTTTCCGTTATCGTAAAATGCAACTCCTGCTGAGTCATATCCTCTGTATTCAAGTTTTTGCAAATCTTCGACAAGCTCTTTTAAATTAAATTCAGTTCCCACTATCCCTACTATTCCACACATCTTTTATTGCCTCCTCAATTTTCGAGGTCAACGAAATTTCTATACCTTGTTTTGCAACCTTTAGTGCGTGATATATTGCAACTTCATCCGAATTTCCGTGGGCTTTAACCACAATTCCATTCACTCCTACAAAAAATGTTCCACCATATTTTCTCGGATCCAATTTTTCTTTTAACTTGTTAAAAACGGGTTTCATAAGAAGTGCGCCAAGTGCGGAAATTACATTCTTTTTTATGTTTGACTTTAAAATTTCAATTATTAGTTTTGCAGAACCTTCCATTGTTTTCATGGCAATATTTCCATGAAAACCATCTGCAACCACAACATCTACCTTTCCCATGTTTATATCATTTCCCTCAATGTTTCCTTTAAAACTTTCTCCAAATTTTTCTCTCAAGAGTCTAAAAGCTTCTTGCTCTTTTTTTGTGCCTTTATTTTCCTCAGTTCCTACATTTAATAAACCAACCTTAGGATTTTTTATCCCCATAAATTTTGCATATTCAACGCCCATTATAGCAAATTGCAAAAGTGTAAATGGTTTAACATCAATATTAGCACCCGCATCTGCAAGTATGCAAAAACCATCCTTTGTAGGAATTGGCACGGCAAGTGTAGGCCTTTCTATTCCTTTTATCCTTCCTACAACAAATGTAGCACAAGCTAGTAGTGCACCTGTGTTCCCCGCACTTACAACTGCGTCCACTACGTTATCTCTCGCCAATTTACAACTTTGATACATAGTACTATTTTTGCGTCTTATAGCTTCTGTGGGTTTTACATCCATGGGCAGATAATCTTCCACAACAACCTTTCTACAATTACTTGGAAGGGAAATTTCCTTAAAATTTTTCTCTATACCCACCAAGTAAAGTTCAACATCTGGATTATCTTTTGCAAAAGCCAAAGCGCCAGCCACAATCTTCGCTGGCGCAAAATCACCACCCATTAAATCAATAGCTATTTTTTTCATAGTTATTCTGCAACTTCAAAAATTTGTTTCTTACCATAGTGTCCGCAGTTCAAACAAACTCTGTGTGGAAGTTTCGGTGCACCACAATTTGGACAAACAGATACGGGTACGGAAAATGCTTTGTAGATTTTTGCCCTCTTGTGATGGGTTCTACTTCTTGACCTCTTTTGCTTTGGTACTGCCATGAAAAATCCCTCCCTTGATTAATTATTGCTTAATTTTTCCTTTAACTTCAAAAGTTTTTCAAATCTAGGGTCTATCGAAAACTCTTCCATTTTTTCACACTTGTGATCCGGATGTAAATTTAAATTTTCACCACAATACTGGCACAAACCTTTACAATTTTCATCACACACAAAAACATCAGGAGCACTTACAACAAGTGCTTCTATTATTCGCTCTTCAAGGTCTATTACTTCTCCTTTGTAGTATATCACATTTTTTAGATTTTCTATTTCAGAATCTTTAAAATTTGGTTCACTTTCTAAATCGTATATTCCCTCTATTGTTCCTTCAAGTTCTAAAATAGATGTTTCAAGGCATCTATCACAAGGTCTTTCGATCTTTCCCTTCACTACTCCACCTACTATTATTGTGTTGTCTGTATAAACTATAGAGATTTTCACGTGAAATACGTTATCTATTACTTTGTAAGTTCCAGTGTGCAAGTTAATAGTCTCTGTATAATAATCATCTTCTATTTTCATATGTCTTTTCGCTATAATATCTTTTACTTTTATTTTCCAAATCATTTAAATCACCTCTAATTTATGGTATCATATTTAATTAGGAGGGATTCTATGAAAAAAGCATTTTACATTTTTCTTTTAATAGTCACATCAACTCTATATGCCTTTATGCTGGATCCTTTGAATTATATTACCAAATCTAACCTTGGTTTGCAAGTACAATTTTATAACAACGCGGGAAAAATATCCATATACACCCCTTATGTTTACCAAATTGTTTCATACAGTACATTTACCGACACCATGCGATTTCCAGAAATAGTCAAAGGACTAGCATATATAGAATCTGGTTTTAACATACATGCCCTTTCAAATATCGGTGCAATGGGGGTTGCTCAATTCAAGGCAAATGCGGCATTAGATTATGGTGTAAACAACGCATGGAACCCAAAGCAAGCGCTTCTTGGTGCTGATAGAATGATAAGGTTCTATTACCAAAAATATAAAGATATATACACTGTTTTGACGATATACAATATTGGAGAAACAAACTACAAAAAAGGAAAATATCTAGATGCGGGAAAAAACTACGCGAGAAAAGTAATCTCTGCTTCAAGGAAAATTAGCAGAAATACAAATTTGTACGATAGATATGTGTTATACTTACAAAGTGGTTTCTTAAACGAAAGTACAAATACTTCGTTTTTTGAAATTGGTAGTATTTTTGATTATCTAGGAATTATTTACTTTGATATATCTTCAAAGTTAATCATCCAAGAGAATAACTATCCTATAGAAATTGGTGGAAAGTCTTATTTTAGATTAGATCATTTTTCGTCAATTGTTTTCGGATATAATTTAAGGTATAATATTAATATATCAATTGGTCCCATTTTAGGTTACTCGCACTTTGAACCTGTCGGCACAAATTATGAGTTATCTTATGATTTTTCAAAGGGATTTAGTTTAAAAAATTTCCAATTTGAAGTGGGATACGGGAACAAGTATTGGCGTATTGGCCTTGGTTTTGATCCAGACTTTGAAAACTTTTATCTTAGATTTCTATACTGAGGTGATATTCCTTGGAATGGTTTAGAAAATTCTTAGATAGTTTGTCAAACATTCCAAATTTTTGGAAAAAGCTCAATAAAAACCAAAAAATAGCATTTACTTCATTAATTTTAGCAATAGTTTTTGCATTAGTAGTTGCCGTAGTTTTAAATGCTCCAAAATATGTATTGTTAATCACCGCAAACAACGAAACAGATGCAGGCGCAATTATCCAACAACTGGAATCGCAGGGAATACCATACAAAGTCGAAGCAGGTAATAGGATATTTATACCTTCTTCTTACAATGTATACGAAGTAAGGATGAAACTTGCCTCCAGTGGAATTTTAGGTGCATCCTCAAAGGGATTTGAACTACTTGATCAAAGTAGTTTTGGTGCAACAAGTTTTGACAAACAAGTTAATTATCAGAGGGCTTTACAAGGAGAGCTAGAAAGAACCATTGCAACTATCAACGGTGTAAAGTATGCAAGAGTGCACTTAACTCTTCCTAAATATACCTACTATGTGCGTGGTGAAATGGCTGAAACACGCGCATCCGTTCAATTGGTACTAGAACCTGGAGCAACCATTTCAAAAGAACAAGTTAAGGGAATCATATACCTTTTAACAGGAGCAGTAGAAGGGCTAAAACCGGAAAATGTAAAAGTGGTGGATAATTTTGGAAGGGCATTAAGTGACCTTGTAAACTTTGACGAAAACACATATGCTGCCAACACAAAAACGGAATTAAAAATGCAACTTGAAAACTATTATCGAAACAAAATACAACCTGCCCTTGAAACTGTATTTGGCTTTGGAAAAGTAGAAGTAATAACCGATATAAACCTTAATTGGCAAAAGATCGAAAAAACCATCACAACTTATTCTTCTCCAAAAGGAGGACTTTTAAGGAGCAAAGAAACAGAAACTGAGAAATCCACCGTTAAACCCGCAGACGGTGGACCTGTAGGAACAGAATCAAATATTCCAACAACTTACTATCAAAGTGTAGAGGGATCAAATAGTTCACTGTATGAAAAATCACATGAAATTACAAATTACGAATTAAACCAAATAGTGGAAAACGTCGTACAAAATATGGAAGGAGAAATAGAAAACATATCTGTTTCTGTTATAATAGATTCTTCTTCAACAGTCTTTAATACAGTCTCAAAAGACGAAATCAACAAATTAGTATCAAATATAATCCAAAAAAGTATAGCAGCTAACGCAAGCCCATCGAATATTTCTTATTCTCTTGCCTTTATCCCATTTAGCAGAGAACTTGAAGAACAATACCAACAACTAATCCAAACAGAACAATTAAAAAAGGATATTGTTTTTAAAATAACACTCCTTTTGATTGCAACGGTATTGATGTTCTTTAGTTCATATGGAATATTACTACAAATTAGAAAATCAAAAGCAAGAAAACTTGTACTTCAAAGGTACAAAATGCTAGAAGAAGAAGCACAGAAATTAGTAGAAGAAGAAGGAGGACAAGAAGCAGAAGAAATACTCAGCGAAGCACAAAAGGTTATAGAAGAACTAAAAGATTACGCAAAACAGCTTGCAGTAAAATCACCTGAGGAAACTGCAGCCATAATCAAGATTTGGATGTCTGAAAGAGGGTGAGCTAATGCCAGATAAAATTAACATACCTGGAAAGAGAAAAGCTGCAATACTTTTGGTTTTAATGGGTCCAGAAAATGCAGCAAATGTGTTAAAACAACTTGAAGAACAAGATGTCGAAACACTTACAATAGAAATTGCAAATCTTGGTAAAGTAACAGACGACGAAAAAGAACAAGTTCTATCGGAATTTAAAGAACTTTCAAAAGCAAGGGAAATGTTGCTTTCTGGCGGTATAGATTATGCAAAAGAAATGCTTATTAAAGCCTTCGGTCCAGAAAGAGCAATGAAGGTTATTGAAAGGCTTGTCTCAAATCTTCAAGTAAAACCATTTGAATTTATGAAACTTGCCGATCCCATGCAAGTTGTTAATTTTTTACAATCAGAACATCCACAAACAATTGCTTTGGTGTTGAGCTTTTTAGAACCACCACTTGCAGCTAAAGTGTTGTCCTCGCTTCCAGAAAATATTCAAGCAGAAGTGATAAAGAGAATAGCGTTACTCGAACGTGCATCACCTGATGTGGTAAGGGAAATAGAAAAGAACCTTGAAAAGAAATTCAGTGGAATCGGTATGCAAACGTTAAGTCAAGTGGGTGGTGTAGATACAGCAGCGGAAATTATCAATAATATAGATAGGGCAACGGAAAAAAGTATTATGGAAAAACTCGGGTATGAATCTCCAGAACTTGCAGAAGAAATCAGAAGAAGACTATTTGTCTTTGAAGACTTGCTTAAACTTGATGATAGATCAGTACAACTTGTGCTACGTGAAGTTGATACAAGAGATCTTGCCGTTGCACTAAAAGGTGCATCAGAAGAACTAAAAGAAAAGATATTCAATAACATGTCCAAGAGAGCTGCACAGCTTTTAAAAGACGAACTGGAATTTATGGGACCTGTAAGGGTAAAAGACGTGGAAGAAGCACAACAAAAAATTATAAACATCGTAAGAAGATTGGAAGAAGCAGGAGAAATAGTAATTGCAAGGGGTGGAGGAGAAGAGTTAATAGTTTAGGAGGTAAATCGTGGAAGAAAATGTATATTGCGTTCTTGATACAGAAACAACAGGCCTTAACCCTTGGTTTGGCGATAGAATCATTGAAGTTGCAATTGTACCTGTATACAAAGGAAAAATAGTTAATAGCTGGATATATCATTCATTGGTGAACCCAAGTATCCCTATTCCAGCATTATCCGAAAAAATCCACGGCATTTCAAATGCACAAATTGCAGATGCACCAGGTTTGGAAAGGGTTTTGGATAATATAAGGGCATATACAAAAGACACTATATTAGTGATGCACAATGCAACTATGGATCTTTCATTTTTGGATATTGCAACAAAAGAAGTAGGTCAATTTCCTATAAATGCAAAATACATAGATACCCTGGAAATATCCGAAAGTTTATACGGAAAACGCAGAAGTTTGGAAAGTCTTGTAAAAGAATTTAAACTAGGAAGTAAAGTTCCACATAGGGCGCTGCAAGATGCTATTTTAACCGCTAAAGTATTTTTAAAACTATCGGAAAAAATTGGTATTGAAAACTTACGAGAATTTGTAAGAATATGGGGGGATGGACAATGATTAAAAATTTTGTATTAGATACAAATGTATTAATACACGATCCAGAATCTATTTATGCCTTTGAAGACAACAATGTGATAATACCACTTCCCGTACTTGAAGAACTTGATAATTTAAAAAGACAAACGGGAAGTCTTGGAAAATCTGCAAGGCATGCAATAAGGGAATTAGATAGTTTAAGACAGAAAGGTAAGTTATCAGAAGGTGTTAAACTAAAAAATGGTGGAAAAATACAAGTCGTATTTTTAAAGAAAAAAGATCACGAAGATATAGACTTTCTATACGAAAAATACATAGACAACTGGATTTTGGTTTATACACTACACATTTTAAAATCCACAAAACAACCCACTTTTTTAGTATCAAAAGATATAAACTTAAGGGTTAAGGCAGATTCCTTGGGCATACCTTCCCAAGACTATCTTTCCGATAGATCAGAACTTCAATCTTTGACTCCCGGATATTTTGAATTTCATAACATAGAAACCTTGGACAAAAGTTTATTATATCCAAACGCATACATAGACAACTTGGATAAATATTACAGATTCGATGGAGAAAACCTACTACAAATGTCCAGAAAAATAACAGCGTGGAATGTAAAGCCAAGAAACAGGGAACAATTTTTCGCAATGGACGCTCTACTAAATGACAACATAAAATTAGTCTCGTTAATTGGAATGGCAGGAACTGGTAAAACCTTCATTACGCTTGCTTGTGCGCTACAAAAAACATTTACAGAACAAAAATACGAAAAAATAATAGTGGCAAGGCCACTTGTGGCAATGGGCGGAAAAGATATTGGTTATCTACCGGGAAGCTACGAAGAAAAAATGAAACCCTGGATGTCACCTATTTACGATAATCTAGAATATCTTTTTAGACTTTCCAATACAAACATGAAAGAATTCATGAAAAAAGGTATAATTGAAATAGAAGCATTAACATATATTAGGGGAAGATCCATCCCTGATCAGTTTATAATAATAGATGAGGCACAAAACTTAACTCCACACGAAGTTAAGACAATTTTAACTAGAGCAGGTGAAAATACAAAAATAGTACTTTTGGGTGATCCATATCAGATAGATACTCCATACTTAGATAAAGACAGCAATGGACTTGTATATGCCGCAAGTAGATTTTTAAACAGTAAAATTTCAGCACATATAATCTTGCAAAAAGGTGAAAGGTCCTTATTAGCCACCGAAGCAGCTAATCTTCTTTAAGGGGGTTTAAGATATATGGAAATTAAAGTCGCAAATTTAGAACTGTATTCTGTGCCTTTTCGGGTAAGCATGTTATGGAATATAATATATCAACTAAAACTTTCCGTTTTAGATTTGCTCTCGAAACAATACCAAGATGCCCACTTTATCTTTTATAATGCATTAGGTGAATATGGAACATACGACAAGGTGGAGGAAATACTTTCAGTTTATTTTAAAGACTTTGAAATACTAGATGAAAAACTTGAGTTTAGCACCTCTCCTATTAATAATTTACCGGTTATTGAAAAAGATGGAAAATTAGAAAGACTCGACTGTGAAACATTGGGGATTTATTACCTAAACAACTTAAATAAATTACCAGAAAAAAAATATTCAAAAAACATACTTGTTGTAAATGAACTAGTTGATAAAAAAAGGATAGACGCCTTAAAAGACGACTATATTGTAATTTCTCAAAACAAAGAATTAGATTACAAAAATTTATTTGAAAGAAAAGTACTAGAGAATATAGAAAACGACACCACAAAAGCTGTACTTCTTGATCTTTTGCGAGGTGGTAGCGTATGTTGATTAAATCATTAAAAATAAATGGATTTGGAAAGATAAAAAGCAAAGAATTAAAGTTCAAACCTGGATTAAACGTTATATTTGGCCCTAACGCTTCTGGAAAAACAACTATAGCCTACTTTATTCTTAACGCTTTATCAAAACCAGGCGATGAAATCAAAAAATACGAGCCCTGGAACCATTACGAATTTGGTGGTGAAATAACAACGGATGAAGGCACATTCAAAGTGGATTTTCTAAATGGAGAATTTAACACTCTTGTTGATAGAGAACTCTTTGAAACAGTGGGGTTTATAAAGGAAAACGAAAAATTAGACCTGTTAAGGGAAAAAGATTCTTTTGTTATAGGTTATATGAAAAAGAAAATGCAAAAAAATGAGTGGGGAATAAGATTAACTGAAGCTATTGCAGCTTCAAATAATTATTTCGAAAAAGTCCAATATTGCATTGAAGAATTAAATAAAAAAATATCTGAACTTGACGCACAAATTTTGGATATAAAGAAAGAAATTGAAAAATACAATAAAGATATACTGTACAAAAAAGAATTGAAAAAAGAAAAGGAAAAAATTGAAAATGAATTAATCATAAAACAAAGTAGATTGGAAGAAGAAAAGGGAAAATACATAAAGGAATTAAATGACAAAATAAGAAGCTTGAGTTTAAAAAAAGAAGAATTAAACATGTCTTTACAAGAATTTTCAAGAATTTCCAAAATTGATAGGGAAAAAATAGTACAAGTTAGGGAATTTATGAATACACTAGAAGTACTCAACAAAAACATAGATGGAATTTCAAAACAATACAATGAACTTTTAAATAATTTAAAAAATATTGAAACCCTATTAGAGGAAAAAATGAAAAATTTGAATATAAAAGATGAAAAAGAACTTGAAACGGTCAACCTTAAAATTAAAAATTTAATTTTGTTAAAGAAAATGTATGACGAAAAGAAAAATAAATTAGAAGATATACTAGAGGAAAACTCACTTTGGAAACTCTTTACTGAAAAGGAAAATTTAATTGATGAACTGGAAGAAGAAGAAGCAAAACACAAAGAAAACCAAAACAAAATACAAAAGAAAATTGACGATCTAAAAGAAAATTTAAATAAAATTTCTTCTTCTATAAAAATTCACAAGGATTTTTCTTTTGTCTTTTTCTTTGCGGCTTTGATCTCGTTGATTTTTGGCTTTGTTATGAAAAACATTTCACTTTGGCTATTTAGTGGGGCAATTATTACGGGTATTGCTGGATTTATTGAAACAGTTCTCTGGAGAAAAAAGGAAGGAACAGCAGAAATAATAAGAAATGAAATAGATGAGTTGATGAAGAAAAAAATAATACGACCTAGGTATTTAAGTCTGCTAAGAGAATACAATCTAAAGTCACTAAAAGAATTAAGGCAAAGATACTACGAATTTATTGAATGGAAGGCAAGAAAAAAAGATTATCAAAGTGCAAGTGAAGAATTTAAAAAATTGGAGTCTGAAATTTTAAAGGAATTAAAAGATTTTAATTTGGGAAGTGCCGCCCAAATTATAGATTCTGGTATTTCTTACCTTGAAAGGTTGGTAAATGAAGTACAAAGGCTAATTCTTACAAAATCCTCGTTGGAAAAACAACTATATGAAGTAAAATCCGAAATGGAAAATCAACTAAAGAAAAAAGATGAAACAACGCTTACCCTCAATAAATTAATGGAAGAACTAAAGCTCTCACTTGATGAAATCAAAAATTTTGATAATCTATACGGTAAATATCTAACTATAACGGAAAATATTACAAAGGTAGAATCTGATATTGAAAAATACCAATCTATGTTGGACAACGAAATCTTACCCGAAGAAATCAGAAATTTGGAATTTGAAATAAAAGAATTACAAAGGAAAAATAAGGAAATTGAAGAGGAACTTTCAAAAGAACTAAAACAAATTCCCTCTTTTGAAACTTTATTGGAAAAAATACAGGAAAAAGAAAAAATTATAGGAAAAATCGAATCTCTAAAAGTATACTTATCAAATATCTCAAAGGCAAAAGAAATATTAAGAAAAAGACTAGAAGAATATGTGGAAACCTATGGAAAGAAATTCAAGGAAGAATTTACTAAGATATTACTTTCCATAGTAAATGAAACCATGCCAATTATTGTCGAGGATAACCTTTCTGTAAGGTTAAATATAAACGGTGAAAAATTAAATCCAGAGGAGTTTTTAAGTGCTGCTACTTTTGATCAAATGTTATTCGCATACAAAGTTGCACTCTTTAAAACCATGGCAGAACACAACCTTCCATTGATAATTGACAACGCTTTTATAAGGTACGACAACGAAAGACTAAAAAGAGTAATAGACATCTTAAATCACGAATCAAAGAGAAGACAAATAATACTATTAACAAGTGACATTAGACTGGTAAATACTTTTAAGGATATTGTTAAGTTGGAGGGATAATATGTACAAAAGAATCCTCTTAAAACTCAGTGGAGAAGTACTAAGCGGTGAAGGTGAAAAAGGATTCAACCATGAAAACATCATATACCTTGTTGATGAGTTAAAAAAGATACTAGAATACGGGACAAACATGGGAATCGTTATTGGTGCAGGTAACTTATTTAGAGGCAGAGAAATGCAAGAGTTATCCCCAACTATTGCAGATCAAATAGGTATGTTGGGAACGGTAATAAACGCATTGTATCTGAAAGATATTTTTGAAAAAAATCACCTAAGAACTGTCGTTGTTTCACAAGTAACATCTCTACCGTCGATAAGGCCCATACATTACGATGATATAAACCTATACTTTGATGCAGGATACGTTGTAATATTTGCAGGTGGAACGAGTAATCCATTCTTTACCACAGATACAGCTGCCGCATTGAGAGCTGTTGAAATGAAAGCAGACATACTAATTAAAGGTACAAAAGTAGACGGTATATACGATAAAGATCCAAAAAAATACAACGATGCAAAGAAATTTAATATGCTCACTTTCGATGAAGCGATAGAAAAAGGATTAAAAATTATGGATACCGAAGCATTTTCCATATGTAAAAGGTATGATATGAAAATACTTGTTATGGACTTCTTTAAAAAGGGTAATCTACTTTCCGCTGTAAGGGAGGAAAATGTAGGTACTTTGGTGGTGCCCAAATAATGTGGTATCCAGGGCACATAAGTAAGGCAAAAAGGAAAATAAAAGAATTTCTAAAAGCAGTTGATACAATCTTAATTATTTTAGATGCAAGGGCTCCACTTGCAACTACTGCTTTTGAAAGAGAATTATTTTCTGGAAAAAAGGTCCTGTATATTTTAAATAAATCAGATTTAGCAGATGAAAACTACACAAATCTGTGGATAAAAAAAATAAGTGAAACATCACCTGTTATATCTTTTTCAAAAGACGAACCTGTAAACAAAATTAAAAAATTTATTAAATCCTTTTCAAAAGAAAAATTAAAAGAAACGCGTGTATTAATAGCAGGTGTTCCAAATGTGGGAAAGTCGTCTATAATAAATAAAATTTCAGGTAGAAAGCTGGCAAAAACGGGGATGGCTCCAGGTATAACAAGAGGGTTACAATGGATAAACTTGGGAAATGTAAAATTACTCGATACCCCTGGAATATTATACTCAAAGCTATTTAACAAAGACATAGCTGCTAAATTACTCCTTATTGGTTCTTTACCTGTAGAATCAATAGAAAAATATGATATAATTACTCGGGCATATGAACTTTTTAAAGATGAATTAAACATCAATAAAAGCTTTGAGGAATTTTTGGAAGAATATGGAAAACAAAGAGGATTTATCTCAAAAGGTGGAATTGTGGACTTTGAAAGAACCAAAAATAATATATTCAAATCAATTTCAGAAGGAAAATTTGGACGGTTTACATATGATAAGGAGGTGAATCTATGGATGCAAAAATAATTAACTCACTAATTTCAGCGGTAAAATCTACCTTTAAAATGGTACTTAAAGTTGAACCTAATGTTTCAAAACCTTCAATCTCCAAAGGAATTGAACCAAAATACCCCATAGTTACAGTTATAGGTTTTAATGGAGACATAGATGGTAACTTAATTTATTCTTTTAACAAAAACACAGCAATTAAAGTGGTTAGTACCATGATGGGAATGCCATATGAGAATCTAGATGAACTTGCATTGAGCGCATTAGGTGAGTTGGGAAACATGACTAGTGGATCAATTGCAATGGAACTTGAAAAAGTAGGGTATAAAGTAGATATTACACCTCCCACTGTAATCACAGGTAAAGATATCCAAGTTACCGCAGAAGGTGTAATATTAAAACTTCCTTTGAATATCTTTTCAGAAGGAGATTTTGAAGTACATATGGTAATTAGAGGTGGAGGGAAATAATGATTGTTATAACCAGTGTCTTAAGGGAAGAAATTTTAGGGGCTTTTAGGGAACTACTTCCCGTTTTGGAAAATGGTGAAATATTAAAAAGACCTTATATGAGGGGATTAATAGGTGCAAATGAAGTACTACTTGTATATGGATTAATTGGAAAAGTTGAATCTGCAATGATGGCCCAAGTTTTAATAGATAAATTCAATCCTAAATACCTAATACATTGCGGCTCAGCAGGTGCAATAAACGAAAAAAGAAAAATTGGGGATATAGTTTGCGGAACAAAGTACGTAGAACACGATATAGGGTTTAGAGAAAAAACAGTATCATCATTTAAGGCCTCTGATCTTTTAGTTGAAAGAATATACGATATATACAACGATACAATCTTTGGGATTATTGCAAGCGGTGATTCTTTTATAAACTCAAAAGAAGAAAAGGAAAGAATTTACAAAGAAACACAAGCAGAAATAGTAGATATGGATAGTGCGGCAATAGCAAAGGTTTGTGCAGAAAATGGTATAGAATTTTGTTCGTTGAAAATAGTAGTAGACAAAGGTCTAGAAAGCAGTGAAATAGAGATAAAAAGTAATTTCAAAAGGCTTGCGCCATTTCCATCTGCCATTATTGCCGAAATGTTGCAAAAACACCTGTTATAGGAGGCATATATGCTAAACGTTGGAATCTTTTTCGGTTCAAAAAGCGTTGAACATGAAATTTCAATAATAACAGCTAATCAAGTCCTATCCTCCATAGATAGGAGAAAGTATAATGTCATTCCCATTTACATTTCAAAAAAAGGCGAATGGTTTACGGGAAAAATACTCGAAAATATAGAAAATTTTAAGGATATTGATTTCATGTTAAAAAAAGCCAAAAAAATTGATGTTATTCTTCCCCAAAAAAACAAATTAGTTTTAAAATCAGGATTAAAAAAGTACTATATCGATTTTTGTTTCCTTGCATTTCACGGAACAAATGGAGAAGATGGTACATTTCAAGGTATGTGTCAATTTTTTGGCATTCCATTCTCTGGAAGTGATTTTTACTCTTCTGCATTTTCAATGGACAAGGTTATAACAAAAATTCTATTAAAAGAAAATAGTATACCGATGGTGGATTTTAAATATACAACAAAACCTAGTGAAGATTTTTTTAAAAAATGCGAAGAAGAATTAAGCTATCCCATGATAGTGAAACCTGCAAGATTAGGTTCAAGCATAGGTATTTCAAAAGTTGACAATAGAGAAGGACTAAAAGAGGCAATAGAGCTTGTTCTTAAATTTGATGATAAAGTACTGGTGGAAAAGTGGATTGATGCAAAAGAAGTAAATTGCGCAGTAATGGGTTATAAAAACATTTTGGTGTCAAAGCTTGAAGAAATAGTAAAAGAAAAAGAACTTTTTGACTTTGAGGAAAAATACTTTAAAAAAGGAAAAAAATTTTCCAATCATATTATTCCGGCAAACCTGGATGAAAAATTAGCAAAAGAGGTAAAAAAAGTAGCTATAGAAACATTCAAGGCATTGGAATGTGCAGGAAATGTAAGGATAGATTTTCTAGTAACAGACAAAGTATACGTAAACGAAGTAAATTCTATACCAGGTGCACTAGCATTTTATCTGTGGCAACAAAGTGGTTTTACATTTTCACAAATAATAGATAACATGATAAACATAGGACTTGAAAGGGCCAAAGATAAAGAAAATAAAATCTTATCTATCAATACAAATCTTTTAAATTTAAAGGTGGGTAAATGATACACTATGAAATAATCCCTAAAGGTAAAAAAAATATACTTTTCTTGCACGGTTGGGGTGCAGATTTTTCTTATTTTAAACCAATTGCAGAAAAATTAGAATATACCTCAATACTGGTTGATTTACCCGGTTTTGGAAAAAGTTCAAAACCTCCTTTTGTAATGTCTAGTTTTGATTATGCAAATACTATTGAAAATTTTATTGAATCATTGAACTTAGATAGCATATCTTTGATAGGACACTCTTTTGGCGGAAAGATTGCCGCTATTTTGGCCTCAAAAAATCCAAAATGGCTTGATAAATTAGTAATAATTTCTGCACCTGGTATAAGAAGAAAAAACTTAAAGTTAAGATGCAAAGTATTAACTTATAAATTACTGGTAAAAGTATTTAAATTTTTAAACCTCAACACACAATATTTAAGAGAAAGATTTGGTTCTGAAGATTTCAAAAATTCTCAAGGTATAATGCGCGAAATTTTAAAAGTCGTGGTAAATGAAGACATATCCGAGGAATTAAAGAAAATAAAAAGTGAAACGCTAATTATTTGGGGCGACCTAGACAATGCTGTCTCCTTTGATGTTGTAAAAGAATTTGAAAGATTAATCCAAAATTCAAAGCTTATAATCTATAAAAATGTTTCACACTTTCCATTTTTGGAAAATTACGACAGATTCTTAAACGATTTAAAAATATTTTTAGGAGGATAATATGCTTGAAAAGATATTTTTGCTCCTATTTGTTTCAAATTTTGTAATTAGATCCCTTTACTCTCTTCATATGCTACAACTTGAAGAATATTCCGAAAAAAAATATTTAAAATGGATATTTTCACATCTTAACAGGTACTTGGTTAATCTACTATTTGTACTATCTATTGTCTTTTATTTTTTCAACCTGTACATTGCAATTGCGTTGCTGGTAATTTCAATATACGTTGACTTGCGATACTTTGTTTTGGTTAAAAAGAAAAAACCACTTGTTTTCACAAAACGC
This sequence comes from Thermosipho sp. 1074, assembly GCF_001999655.1. Lineage (NCBI taxonomy): Bacteria > Thermotogati > Thermotogota > Thermotogae > Thermotogales > Fervidobacteriaceae > Thermosipho > Thermosipho sp. 1074. The sequence goes on from NZ_LBEX01000007.1 coordinate 72,495, forward strand.
CTAAGAAGATTATTATACGTTTCATACGCAATTTTTGGTTTTTGTTTACTATGGACTATACATTCAAGCAGTTTATTATCCGAATTTATTTTATTTTTCATAAGCTTATTTAACTCATTTTATTATTTTTTAATAAATGCGTTAATGCTTCCTATCGAACGCTTAATCAATGAATACTACTACAAAGATGCTAAAAGAAAGATAAAACATCTAAAACCACAAATTATAGCCGTAACGGGAAGCTATGGGAAAACAAGTACAAAATACTTTCTTACCCATCTCATTAGCGAACACTACAAAACACTTATGACGCCGGAAAGCTACAACACTACAATGGGAATTACAAAAGTAATCCGCGAAAAACTAGATAAGTCGCACGAAATATTTGTCGTAGAGCTTGCGGAAAATGACAACTACGGATATGATAAATTACTTGACTTACTTCACCCAGATATATCCATATTAACTTCTATTGGTATACAACACCTTGAAGAATTTCACAGTATGGAAAATATAATAAAAAATTTTAAAAACTACCTAACAGATAAGAGGATAGGGAAAAAAATTGTAGTAAATTTAGACGATGAAAACATAGAAAAATTAATAAAAGATATAGGTGCAGAGGTTATAACTTGTGGAATAAAAAATGAAAAAGCACAATACAAGGTAAAAGATTTAAGACTGGAAAAAGATGGCTCACAATTTATACTTAAAACTCCCAACAACCAAGAGTTTGAAATAAAAACGAATGTATACGGAAAGGAAAATATAATAAATTTACTACTTTCCATTGTTAGCGCTTTTGAATTAAAGGTACCAGTAGAGGAAATAATAGAAAGGGCTAAAAATATAGTCAAACCAAAACACAGACTAGAAATAGTTAGAGACGATACAATAACTGTAATAGATGATACCTTTAATTCGAATCCAAAGGGGTTTAAAATGGCACTTGAATATTTATCACTTTTTAATTATAGAAGAAAGATATTAGTAACTCCTGGTTTTGTGGAATTAGGAGAAAGAGAAGACGACGAACATTACAAATTGGGAAAATTAATATCAAAGTACGTAGATGTTGTATTTTTGGTGGATAAAAAAAGAACAAAAAAGATTTTAGAAGGACTAAATGATGCTGGGTTTAAAGGAGAAGTCTTTGTTGTAAATTCCTTGGATGAAGTTATCGAAAAATTTAAAACATTTCTAAAACAAGGTGATGTAATATTATTTGAAAATGATCTTCCCGATAACTACGCATAACCCCCCAAAACGGGGGGGTGGATGGTGTGGTGTCCATGTTGGCACTTTTCACTTTTTTGCCAAAATATGTTTTATAGTAAGTATTCCAGAAGTAATATCTTGATTTTCTACTATTATAGTCTCTGGCACTTTTAGTGGGACAGGCGAAAAATTCCAGATTGCCTTTATCCCTTTTTTTATTAGTAAATTTGCTACCTCTTGAGCGCTTTCTTCTGGAACACAGATAATACCTATCCTTACTTTAAATCTTTTTATAACCCTCTCAAGGAAAGACAAGGGGAGAACAGAAAGTTCTCCCACAAAACTTCCTATTTTTTTTGGGTCATTATCAAATATTGCTACAACTTTTACTCCCATCTTTTCAAAGCCCATATATTTTGCAAGAGCACTTCCCAGGTTTCCTGCACCAACTATTATTAAATTTTCTAAGACCCTTGTCCCAAACAACTTACCAAGTTCTTCTACAAGTAGAGGGATATGATAGCCTTTTTTGGGTTTTCCCGTAATATCAAGATACGTAAAATCTTTTCTCACTTGCTCTGGTTTTATGTTAAATTTCTTTGCAAGCTCATCAGATGATATATAATCTTCATCGATTTGCATCAAATACGCATAGTACTTTTTTAGTCTTTCAAAAGTGGGTTTAGGCACATATATGGGCCATTTATCCTTTTTTGACATCCTCCTTTAACACCTCTTTTATTTTTTCGATGTTTGCCTCAGATACTATTTTATCATTCACAATTACATTTGGAGACTTTCCACAATTTTCCAAACAAAATGTGCCCTTTATCTCCAAGTCTTTAGCCCATTCTTCTTCATTTGCCAGTTTAATAAGTTCTGAAAGAATTTCATATGAACCTTTTGAATAACAAGATGTTCCCAAACACACCTTTACCGTTGTTTTCTTTTCTTTTTCAATTGGTAATGGGAGAATTTCTATATCACCATTGTTAATCCTTTTTCTATTTTTATAGGTTGTATGCAACACTTCATGTGCTATATGACTAAGTGGTTCTTTTAAATATTTTTCGTATAGCGACAACATGTGATAATTTTCAGTCGGTGATATTAAAACATCAATACCTACTACTTCACTTAATATTTTTGAGCGTTTTGTCCTTACCCTTGTATCATTTGGATATGGTTGTCCTCCTCCACCAATACATCCAAAATCACATGCCATAACCTCAACTATATCCACTTTTAAATTTCCTTCTTTTATTTTATCTATAACCTTCCTTGTGTTTCCAAGTCCAAAAACCACAACTCCAGTTATACTCTTTCCATTCTTTGTCTTTACTGTTGTAATCCTTATTCCTTTTTCTAATTCCTCTGTTTTAACACTCTCAACTTCAAGTTCATCTTCCAAAACATTTAGTACACTTGAAAACACTCCACCAGTTTTTCCAAAGCTAAGCCCTGATTGAGATGAAAGACCATATGGTCTATCAAATGGAACAGGTGGTATGTCTTTTAAATTAAAACCACTGGATCTAATGATTTGTGACAATTCCTTAGTTGTAATTACAACATCTACTTCACCAGAAAGTTCTTCTCTTTCTGCTTCAAATTTCTTGGCAGTACAAGGCATTATCGAAACGAGGTATATATCTTCTGGATCTATTCCTATTTCTTTTGCATAATATCTCTTTATTATGCTTCCCAAAGCTTGTTGCGGAGACTTAACAGAAGATAAATTTTCCAAAAATTCCGGGTAATTGTGTTCGGCAAACTTTACCCATCCCGGACAACAAGATGTAAATTGAGGTAATTTCTCACCTTTTTCTAGCCTTTCTTTAAATTCATGTGCTTCCTCGTAAGCCACCAAATCCGCTGCAAAGGCCACATCAAATACTTTATTAAAACCTATAGACTTTAAGAAATTTACTATTCTTCCTGCTGTTACTACATCATTCTCAAGTCCTAACTCCTCTTGAATAGATGCCCTGACAGCCGGTGCCATCATTCCAATTATGTATTTTCCCTCTTCCATGGCCTTGTAAACTTTTTGTATGTCATTTCTAAATGTTAATGCACCAGTTGGACAGTGAGCAACACATTGTCCACAAAGGACACAATTTGTATTTGCAAGTTCTTCGCCAAATGCTGGCATAACTTGTGCCTCAAAACCCCTAAATGCAAAATCTATAGCCCCAATTGATTGAACTTCATCACAAACTCTTACGCAATCTCCACATAGGATACACTTTGAATTATCTCTGATTATTATAGAAGAATAATCTATAATATTAGATTTATCTAATTTGTCAAATCTTACTTTCCTAATTCCAAACTCCTCTGCATACTTTTGCAGTTTACAATTTCCATTTCTCTCACACGTTGTACAATCTCTGTTGTGTGATGCAAGTAGTAATTCTAAAATTCCTCTCCTCATTTCATAAATCTCAGGTGTATGTGTTTTTACATTCATACCTTCGTATGGCTTAATAGAACACGAAGTCATTAATTGCCCATCTACCTCAACTATACACATTCTACAAGCACCATATATGGACGTTTCAGAAAGATAACAAAGATTTGGAATTTCAATACCAACATCTCTCAAAGCTTCTAAAAGGTTTCTAGCGTTATCATTAATAATGGTTTCTTTACCATTAACTATTATCTTCACTACAATCGCCTCCTATTATACCAATTCTATAGCGTTAAATTTACACTTTTCAAAACAAATGCCACATTTAATACATTTTTCCTGGTCTATTACATATGGTTTTCCTCTTTCCCCGCTAATAGCATTTTGTGGACATGCCCTTGCACAAAGGCTACAACTTTTACACAAATCCGGGTTTATGACATACTTCCTTAAGGCTGTACATGTTCCACTTGGACATTTTCCGTTTATATGTTCAACATATTCATCTCTAAAGTGCTTTAAAGTGCTAAGAATCGGATTTGGAGCGGTTTTCCCAAGACCACATAATGACGCTTTTTTGATTATTTGAGATAGATCTTCTAGATTTCTCAAATCTTCCTCCGTTGCCTTACCTTGTGTAAATTTTTCCAATATGCTATATGCTTGCATTGTACCTTCTCTACATGGTACACACTTTCCGCATGACTCCCTCTTTGTAAAATCAAGGAAAAATCTTGCAACTTCCACCATACAACTATCTTCCGTAATAGCAACAATTCCACCTGAACCTACCATCGCATCAACCGATTTCAAAGTATCGTAATCTAATGGTAAATCAAAGTATTTTTCAGGCAGACATGCTCCAGATGGCCCACCAATTTGTATTGCTTTGAGTTTTTTCCCATCTGTTGTACCACCACATATATTCTCAAGAATATACCTAATTGTAGTTCCAAATTGTATTTCAATTATCCCAGTAAGTTTCAAAGGTCCTGTTACAGAAAACATTTTAGTACCTGGAGATTTTTCCACTCCATTTCTTCTATATTTTTCGACACCGTCTCTTATTATCTTTGGAACATTTGCATATGTTTCTACATTATTAATCAACGTTGGATAACCAAAAAGTCCTCTTTGAGCAGGAAATGGAGGTCTGGGTCTTGGAACTCCTCTTTTCCCCTCAATTGATGCAAGAAGTGCCGTTTCTTCACCACAAACGAATGCACCTGCACCTTCTTTTACTTCCACATCAAATGAAAAACCTGTTCCAAGAATATTTTCACCAAGGAGTCCCAAAGATTTTGCATCTTTTATAGCTTTATTAAACATTTCAACTGCTATTGGATATTCCGCACGTATATACGCGTATCCTTTTTGTGCTCCAATTGTATATGCAGCTATAATCATTCCCTCAAGAACTGAATGTGGATCTCTTTCAAGTAACGTCCTGTTCATAAACGCACCTGGATCCCCTTCATCGGCGTTACACACTACAAACTTTTTATCTCCCTTTGCATTATATGCAAATTCCCACTTTAGTCCTGTTGGAAACCCTCCTCCGCCTCTACCACGCAATCCCGAATCCTTTATGGTCTTTATAACCTCTTTTCTATCCATAGAAGAAATTACCTTAATCAACGATTTATAACCTCCACGCCCCATGTAATCCTCTATCTTTTCACACTCACTTGTCCCAATTCCTTCCATGACGTAAAAAGTCTGATTTTTAAAGAAAGTCGCATCTTCCAATCTTTTAACCTTTTTACCGGTTACAGAATCTGTAAGCAATAACCTTTCAATTATTTCTCCTCTTTTAATGGTTTTTTCCACTATCTCTTCTACATCTTCAACTCTTACATGATGATATGTTATCCCGCTTGGGGTAAATTTCACAAGAGGACCAAGAGAACAAAGTCCACAACATCCTGTTTTTTTGACTACCGGATGATCAGAATCATCATCCATTGTTTCAACTTTTACATTCAATCCTTTTTCCTTTAAAACCTCAACAAATCTTTTATATACTTTTCTTGAACCACTCGCAGTACAACCTGTACCTACACATACATAAATCTTCTGTTCTTTTAACTTTTTTTCTCTTAACTCTTGTTGTTTTTCTATGTATTCAAGTGCTTCTGTAATATTTTTAAACATATTATCTATCATCTCCTTCTTTAATTTTTCTTAAGATCTCCTTAGTTTTTTCAGGAGTGAGTTTTCCATATACTTCACCGTTTATGACCATAGCAGGTGCAAGCGCACATGCCCCTAAACACCCCACCTTATCAAGACTAAACTTCAAATCTTGAGTTACTTCTCCAGGTTTAATACCAATTTCCTCTTCAATTGCTTTAACAAGTTTCATAGATCCTTCCATATGACACGCTGTACCATCACAAATCAAAATTGTGTATTCTCCTTTAGGCTTAAGAGAAAATTGTGCATAAAACGTAGCAACGCCAAATATTTTTGCAGGTGGTATCTCAAGTGCGACTGACAAATAATTTACTATTTCCTTTGGTATATGTCTGTATTCTTTCTGTACATCGAGCAATATTTTTATCAAATTCTTTTTCTCGTAGTTATGTTTTTTTAAAATTTCTTCAACCTTCTCAAAGGTCCTCTCCACCAAAGTCACCTCCTAAAAATATTCAATGTTAACAATTTTTCCTTTCTCTTCAAGTATTTTTGAAATATCGCTAATGAGCCTAAATTTTAAAGAAATATCATGTGTAAAAAGTGGATTCTGATGAGCAGGGTTTATTGCTCGTCCAACAAAAAAATTTATTATATCGGCCCATTCAAACAGTTCAATCATCTTTTTTGCCCCCACTCCCAGTTCATTAGACTGATTTTCATAGTATCTAAATACCTGTGTAAGTGTAATAATTCCCTCTGTTACTAAATCTATTCCTTCCATATACCCTATAGGCGGTGATATCTTTGAAATACTCCTTACATCTATATCAATCTTTTTACCCGATATTTTCTCAACAATTTGACCAGTTGTTCCTCCACAAACTATCTTTTTTCCTTTTGAACACAAAAGCTTTCTTACCACTAATTCATCATTTTTCTCATCTTCAGGAGGACCTACCATGACTGTAAGTATTCTCTTTTCTCTAATTTTTAACCCCGCTATCAGTGCATCGTCCCCCTTTGTTCCCTTATCCAACCTTCTTACTAGGTTTATCATATGATTAACTATGTTTTTGTGAGCAATTTTATTCCTCAATAAATTTTTAAGTTCAAATTTTATGTTTTTTTCACCAAAACCAAAAGGATATTTATCCGAACCCATACCAGCTTGAGAAATCCCATCTGTCATCAAAAAGATTGAGTCTCCTATATTCACTTCTATTTCGCTTATGTACAAACTTTTATCATCAACCTTTTTTTTTATCTTTTTCAACGGTACAAGTCTATCACCTTTAAAATAAAATATTAATGGAAATTCATATTCAAAGATGGTACACCTTTTGTTTCTATAATCAACTAAACAAGTGGCAAGTGTAGAATAACTAATTTTCCTTACTTTACATGTTGGAAGTGTGGATAATATAGAACTAAATACCTCTTCTATTGGAATATTATTAAAGACCATGGTTGTTGCCATTGTTGCAGTTAAAGTTGAAAGTATATTTGCCTTCACACCACTTCCAAGACCGTCAGAAACACTCACTACACATTTTTCCTCGTTTCTCTTGATCTTTATAGAATCTCCACAAACCCATTCTCCTCGTTTGTTTTTAGATAAAAAGTTAATTTCACACGTAATCATTACTAATCCTCCATGAATTTCTTGAATTCCATAAAACGGGATTTTGTTTCGGCAATCGATTCACCTAGAAGTCCTGCTATCTCTTGGGCTAACAACATTTGCTTATTCAACACATCTTCTATTTTCTCTATCGTTTGTATTTTTAAACGCTTCATTTTCTCTTCTTGTTCTAATTGCTTTGTAACATCCGTTAAAATGAATACTTCCCCACTATTTTCAGGTAGAATAAACCTCTTTGCCAAAAATTTATGTAATTTTCCATTTATTTCTATTTCTTTTAGAAAATTATCTTTTATGTCTTTAATTAATTCCATAACCTTATTGTTTGAAAGACTCATAAATATTAATCTTGCAATTTTATTCTTGTAAGTTATCTTTCCGTTTTGCGATATGATTATAAGATTTGGAGTTTCTTCAACTACCATATTACTCACACTTGAAACCTTCTCTATTAAATATGTCACACACATTTCCTTTTCCGCTTTATTTGAAAGCACGGCAATTGCCTTTTCACGGCAGGTATCATATCCACAAGCGCTACAATTTAATTCCTTAGACTTATCACTCTTCCCCATGGAATTAAGCACATTTTGAATTTCTTCTTCCGAAAAAAACATCTCTTTCTTTTTATTTGAAAAAGTTCTATTAAGATTCACATCTAAATTCAAAAAAACATCACTTTTTGGCAATTTTTCAATGCATTTATTAAGTTTCACTCTCTTCTCAATAAGGCTTATATCTTTTCTTGTTGCAGGTCCTTCAATACAACCACCCACACAAGCAGACATTTCAATAAAGTAGTTGTTATCAAGTTTTTTTAGTCTAGAAAGAAAATCTTTAATATTTTCGATTCCCTCGACAATTAAGTGATTTTCCAATTTTACGTTTTTAACTATTCCACTAGTAATAGGATAATATCTGCCATTAGTTGGATATGGTGGATCAGGATATTCTTCCGTATCAATATTGACTAAGATTTCTTCAAGCTCTTCAAATGTTAGTACCACGTCAAAATAATCTTCAAGTTCTCTCTTTTTTGCAATACACGGTCCTAAAAAAACAAGTGGAAGATCTCCAAATAACTTTCTCAAAATTTTTGCATGTGCAATTGCAGGCGATAAAACAGGTGCTAAAAACTCTAACTTTTCTGGAAAATATTTTTCCACCAATTCAACAACTACGGGACATGCAGTAGAAATTACACTTTTTCCAAATTTTCTATACTCTTTTGATACCAATTCTGCTCCAAGTGATGTCTCATTCACAATAGCACCATTCTTCTTTAAAAAAGCTATAACTTTAAATGGATTATCAAAATGAGCAAAAAAAGACGGTGCAATTGAAACTACAAATTTTTTACCAAATAACTTCGTCAACAAATCAACATTTTTCAAATAGTTCTTGGCATCTTGAGGACAAATCTCAATACATTTACCACAAAGTATACATTCACTATCAATTACAAAAGACTTATTATCCGAAAAAGATATGGATTTAACAGGACAATTTCTCAAACATTTATAACAATATTTACAATTCGCTTCATTTGAAATAATAAATTTTTCCATATTATTCCCCTTCTTTAATGAATTTTTTCACAATTTTTTGGACATTTTCTGGGGAAACGTTAGAAATAAGCTTTCCGTTTATTTCAATATTTATTCCTTTTTCACACTTTCCAAAACAAAGTGATCCATACAATTGCAGATTTTCTATATTTAAAGCTTTTATCTTTTCCACTACTTCATATGAACCTTTTAAATGACAAGAACTTCCCATACATATTCTTATAACCATATTTTCACCTATCGTGAAATTTATAACGTTATTTTTTTCACTATAATTGTAAAACAAGAAAATATATTTGTCAACAAAAAAGTCTTGGATTTTTCCAAGACTTTTTATACAATTAAAAATCAAATATTAAGGAAAACAAAAAATGAGATAGACAACACTACTTTCACCAAGAAACGAAAATTATTTCATATATTTTTTATTAAAATGCACAATCTTACCCCTCATTTGGCTCATAAACCTCATAAGGTGCAAATACTAAAAAACCAACCGAAATTATCGCAGTTATAATAGTTGCAAAAAGAAATATAAAGTGTGCAGCAATATGATCAAGTAAAAAGCCATATATTACTGCACCTAATGGAACCATAACTTGAGAAAAAACTTCCAATGTTGAAAAAACCCTTGATCTTATACTCGATGGAGTCATAAGTTGTAAATTAGTAGATATAGGAACATTAACTTGCACGTTGAAAAAACCAAAAAAGAAGTATATAACACCTACAATCCAGAAAAATTGCATCACAGAAAAATTCTTTAAGACATCTGGGAATATAAAATACGAAAATGCAAAAAGTAGCAATATTTGAATGATTAACCCTTGTGTCATCAGTGCTCTATTCTTTAGTTTATTTAAGAATGAAACAATTGCTATATTCCCCAAAAGCATACCAAATGTAAAAAACGTTTGCACAAGCCCGTATTGTTGTGCACTCATCTTCACAACCTGCCTCAAAACATATGGTTCTACTACTTGCAATAAAGGAGCCATCAAAAAGTTGGTAACCATTGCAAAGGTAAACAAAAACTTTAAGCTTCTTTTGTTTACAATAAACAAAAGTCCTTCCTTAAATTCTACAAAAAACGTCTTTATCGAAAGTTCCTCTTTTTTTGATAGATGCGGTCTGTAATTAATAAACATTTCGCTTAACGCGGAAAAGACAAATGATAACCCATTAAATAAGAATACTAAAGAAATCCCAAAAAACCCATACACTACCCCTCCAAGAATTGGGCCTATTATCATTGAAAATGAGTTTACACCACCTAAAATAGAATTTGCACTTCTTAAATCTTCTTCTGAAACTATATCCGGAAGCATTGCAGTTGTAGCCGCACCAAAAAAACCATCCAAAACGGAAACAATTGCCTGAATCACAAATAAACCAACCATATTGAGTAGGTTTCCAAATGACATTGCAGAAAGTAATAGTATTAATCCACCTCTAATTAGATCAGTTAATACCATAATATTTTTTCTGTTAAACCTGTCACCAAGCACCCCAGAAAAGGGGGCTGCAAAAAGTCTTGGCAATATTCCAAGGAGTGTAAATATACCCATTGCAGCTCCTGAACCCGTTTTATCCAATATGTACAATGGAATTGCTATCATTTGAATTCCAGAACCTATAAGTGAAACAAATCTTCCAAATATAAATAGTACAAAATTTTTATTCAAGATTGTTTTCTTCACAGTTTATCACTCCTGAATTTAAAATACCTCTTCCTGAAATAGTCTCACAACCAATAAACCCTGCACTAAGAGTCCCATTGAGAATTATTTCTTCTGCGTTTACATTTCCAGTGCTTATCTTCCCAGATTCATTTACTATTATTTTTTCTGCATTTATATTCCCACACTTTAGCAAACCAGATACTTCTAATTCCTCAACTTGTAAATTGCCACAAGCAACTTCACCAATAACTATCATATTTTCCGTATATATGTTGTTGCAAACAAGTTTTCCTTTAATTATTATTTCTTCTGCATTTATATCCTCTTCAATCTTCAATGATTTTCCTTCTTCAACTATCAATGTATTATATTTTTTCTTCTTTTTACCATTAGCCTCTTTCATCTTCATACCCGAAAAAAATGGTTTTATAATCTTAAAGACACCTTTTAAAAGCAGGTTGTTAACTCTTGTTAACCCACCATATACCTTAGGTGGTCTTCCACTTTCTCTACATGCAACTATATTTAGACTACCATGTATGATTCCTCCATTCCAATTAACCCTAGAACCAACAACGTTTAGATCACCATCTATTTCTCCTGAAAAGGTGAGTTTTCCAAAAACTATGGAGCAATCTCCTGCTACTTTTCCCTTTATTATAGCCTCTCCATTTACAATGTTTAAATCCCCTTGAAAATTTTCTGTTTCATCGATTACAGTTACCTCACCAACTATAGGCTCCTCTGAAGTGTCTGTCGTCTGATAAAAATCCTTGTTTTCTTCTTTTGATTTAATTGCATTTATTAACGCCTCAGCCTCTTCTGCTGATATTTCCCCATTTTGAAGTGCCTCAAGCACTTTTTTTATATCATCCATCTTTATCTCCCTCCCCTTTTTTCTTTAATATATTAAGAGCATCTTCAACGCTTATAACTCCCTTTTTCAATTTTTCAAATACATCCTCTGATCCCTCTGTTTCAGAACTCTCAAATGGTTTTAACCCCATTTTATTTAACAATTTCTCAAGTTTTCCCCTAAGCGTAAAGTATCCTATACCAGTAATCCTCTCCATTTCTTTCAGATTCCCCCTACTCCTTAAGAAAAGAATTATAAATTTCATATCTTCTTCATCTAAAAATGCAAGGGGGGAAACTGTAAAAACCCCAGAAACAGTCACATTATCATGTTGACATTTCAACTGTGTGACTTTCATAATATTTCCACATACAGGACATTTTGGTAACAATTTATCACCCCTTTAAAAATTTAGTCATATCAAACAAAAAAATTGTAAAACATCCATATCTTTATCAAAATTTTTCATGCCTTTTTCAAAAAAATTATACTCTTTTCAAAAAAATATGTCAAGCAAACAAAAATTTTTTTAATAACCTAAAAATTATTTAAAACAAAAACTTGCTCAGTCTTTATTGACAATTAAATGATTTTTGATAAAATTACACTAGAATAGTGCCAACGTAGCTCAATCGGTAGAGCGGCGCATTCGTAATGCGTAGGTTGCGGGTTCGAGTCCCGCCGTTGGCTCCGTCCCCCCTAATTAGGGGGATTTTTTATTTTGGTGTAAAATATATGTGAGGTGATAAAAATGGAAAAAAGCAACTTTATTGATAAAGTTGTTATTTATGTAAAAGGTGGAAAAGGTGGAGATGGTTCTGCAAGTTTCAGACACGAAAAATACGTGCCAAAAGGTGGTCCAGATGGCGGTGATGGTGGAAATGGAGGATATGTTTTTTTGAAAGCAAATTCAAATTTATCAACCCTTTTACCCGTTTCCGAAAAGAAAAAGTATATAGCAGAAAATGGTGAAAACGGGAAGGGAAAAAAGATGCACGGAAAAAATGGAAAAGATGTAATAATCGATGTGCCTGTTGGAACAATCGTAAAAGACTTTGAAACTGGTGAAATAATAGCTGACTTAAATAAAGACGGTATGATTGTCTGTGTAGCTAGAGGTGGTCGTGGTGGAAGGGGAAATGTACACTTTAAATCTCCAACAATGCGTGCACCAAAAATTTCCGAAAGAGGATCAGAAGGAGAAGAAAGAAAATTACTATTGGAATTAAAACTTCTTGCAGATGTTGGATTAGTTGGTTATCCTAACGTTGGAAAAAGTTCTTTTATTTCAAGAATAAGTAATGCAAAACCTAAAATTGCAAATTATCCTTTTACCACATTAATTCCAAATTTAGGTGTAGTTCAAGTTGAAAAATTTCAATTTGTTGTTGCAGACATACCGGGGTTAATAAAAGGGGCAAGTAAAGGAGTTGGTTTGGGAAATGTTTTTCTAAGACACGTTGAAAGATGCAGCGTTATAGCTCATATATTGGACATTTCAGGTATTGAAGGTAGAAATCCAATAGAAGATTATTTTGATATTAGAAACGAATTAGAATACTTTAGCAAAGATTTAGCACAAAAAGATGAAATTATAATAGCCAACAAGATAGATTTGCTCGATAAAGATGAACTTGAAAAAAGGATTAAAAAGTTAAAAGAAAAATTGGGAAAAGAAATTTATCCAATAAGTGTATACACTGGAGAAGGCATAAAAGAAGTTTTATACAAACTTGCCGAAATAGTAAAAGAAAGTAAAAAACTTAATGTCTCCAAAGAAACCAATCAAAAAATTGAAAGACCAAAACCTGTTTGGATAGAACTTCCAGAAAAATTCGTTATTGAAATTCAAAAAGAAGATAACGACTTTATCGTAACAGGCACATATGTTGAAGCATGGGCCAAAAGATTGAATTTATCTCAAAAAGATGGTTTTAACAAATTCATGGAACTTCTTGAAAGGAATGGTTTAGACAAAAAATTAAGGGAGGCAGGGGCAAAAGATGGAGACACAGTTTGGATTGCCAAAAGAGCTTTTGAATTTAAAGAATAGTCTTGTGATTTTCGGTGGTTCCTTTAACCCACCACACAATGGTCATATAGTTATTGCACAACTTGTAAGGGAAATGTTTAAAAGTGCTGATTTTCACATTGTGACAAGTGCAACTCCTCCTCACAAAAGTGTAGAAGTACCATTTAAAACAAGGTATCTTCTAACCAAAAAGGCCTTTGAAAAGATGGAAAATGTAAAAGTAAGCGACATTGAACACAGATTAGGCGGTATAAGTTATGCAATAAATACCATCGAACATTACGAAAAAACATATGAAAACATTTTTTTTCTCGTGGGAGAAGATGCCTTATACTCCATTGAAAAATGGTATAGATACGAAGATATATTAAAAAAAGCAAAAATGATTGTATATCCCAGATTCAAAGATAAATCTTTGGTAAAAAAAGTTGAAAAGTGGAATTCGATATATCTTTTAGATTTACCTTTAATACAGATTTCTTCCACAACTATCAGAGAAAGGATAAAGAAAGGACTTAGCGTATACGGTTTTGTCCCAGAATCAATCATCCCACTAATTGAGGAGGTATATTGTGATAGGTAAGGTGGGACTTGCTCCAATGGCAGGTGTCACAAATTGGAGTTTTAGAACCCTTTCCTTTGAATTCGGTGCAGAATTTGCATACACAGAAATGATAAGTGCGGAAAGTATAATCAGAAAATTAAGTGTAAATGAAAAATACTTTCCCAGAAAAGAAGAAAAAGAAAAAGTGGCAATCCAAATATTTGGTTCGGATCCATTTGTAATGGCACAGTCAGCTTATATTGTTGAAAAAAGAGGTGCCTGGATAGATATAAATGCAGGATGTCCTGTGAAAAAAGTTATAAAAAAAGGGGCAGGTAGTGCTCTATTAAAAGACTTAAAAAAACTAAAAAAAGTTATAGAAGAAGTTAAAAAAAATGTAAAAACAAAAGTTTCCGTTAAAGTACGTCTGGGGTTTGAAAAAGATGAATTTGAAAAAATATACGACACTGTTGTTGAAGCAGGTGCTGATATGATAGCCGTACATGGCAGAACTGCAAAACAGATGTACACGGGTAAAGCAAAGTGGAATATAAAAAATAAAGGGTATATACCTTTTTATATCAACGGAGATATATTTTCTTTTGATGATATCAAAGCTGCAATGGAAATTTCTGGAGCAAATGGTGTTTTAATAGCAAGAGGCGCAATAGGAAATCCCTGGATATTTAGTGGAAAAAAACCAAAAATTTGTGAAAAAAAAGATACAATCTTACATCACATTGACTTGCTTTATTTTGAAGTAAGAAATAAAGCACCATGTGAATTTAGAAAGTTTGTATCGGGATATACAAAAAACTTACCAATGGCAAGACAATTTAGAGCAAAAGTTATGAAAATAGAAGATGTTGAAGAATTAAAACTGGCATTTAAAGAATTCTTTTTATCTTTTTCTACTTAATTTTTACAAGTTTTTTTTAAGTTTTAATAAGCAATTCTCTGATAGGAATTTTCCTATTCATAGAATAAAATATTAAATGAGGTGATATAGTGAAAAAATTAATATTCTTATTTTTGTTATTATCTTACATTTCTTTCTCAAACATAGTACTTTTTATCTATCACAGGTTTGACGATGAAAGATATCCCACAACAAATACTTGGACAAGTGAACTTGAAATGCACATAAAGACCGTTAAAAAATTAGGGTATAAAATATGGACACTAAAAGACCTTGAAGATTACGTTTATGGAAAAAAAGAAGAAGAAAATGCCGTAATTTTTACAATTGATGATGGATACGTAACTACCTATACAAAAGCCTTCCCCGTTTTCAAAAAATACAATGTGCCTTTCTCCGTATTTTTGTACTTTGAAGGAGTAGGTATATCAAAGGAATATCTTACCTGGGAAATGGTAAAAGAAATGTCAAAGTATGGTGTTGAATTTGGTCATCACTCTTATTCACACGATAAATTCCCATTTAAAGATATTGACTACTTTGAAAAAGATTTAATAAAGGGAATAAAAATTTGGAACAAGCATATGGATACTCCATTAAAATATTACGCCTATCCATATGGATATTACAACAAAAAGATGATAGAAGTTTTAAAAAAATACAACTTCAAACTTGCATTTATACAACTCCCTGGCCCTTTCACAAGGGAAATATCAGCATACGAAATACCCAGAGAACCACTATTACAAGACTGGGCAACAAAATCGCATCTAATATACGTACTATCAAGAAAACCACTAGTTTTAAAGAAAAAACCTTATTTTTGGAAAAATGGAAAGTTATACGTTAAAACAAATCTAAAAGGCTATTCAAATCCCGTTGTATACATAAGGGAAAAGGGCATAGTGGAAAGCTCCTTTAAAAATGACATACTAGAAGCCGGCCCTTTTGAAATTCAAAATAGGGTAAATAGTTTAATGATAAGTGTAAGGGGAAAGGATAAAAAAGAATATGTAAGATATTATTTAATATTAAAGGAGGTCTTTCAATGAATATCATCGATGAAATTCCATCATCAAAGACTTTAGAAATAAACGCAACTGCCAAGAAGCTAATAAGTCAAGGCAAAGACGTAATTAACCTCACAACGGGTGAACCTGATTTTCCCACACCAGATATAATAAAGAAAAAAGCCATTGAAGCACTTGAAAAGGATTTTACAAAATACACGGATAGCAAGGGAATCCCTGAACTTAGAAAAACCATCTCAATACTTTTGGAAAGAAAAAATATTTCATTTTCAAAAGACGAAATAATCGTAACAAATGGAGGAAAACAAGCCTTATTTAATTCCCTGTTATCCATTGCCGAAAAAGGTGATGAAATAATACTAATATCTCCATTTTGGGTCAGCTACCCACCTATGGTTATTCTCGCCGGGGCCACTATAAAAATTCTAGAAACAAGTTTTGAAAACAATTTCCACCCCAATATAGATAAACTAAAATCTTTAATCTCTAAAAAAACAAAAGCCATAGTTGTAAACTCTCCAAATAACCCCACGGGAACAGTCTATCCAGAAAATATAATAAAAGAAATTGCAGATATTGCAAATAAAAACAATATTTTTGTCATAACAGATGAAGTTTACGACGTACTCGTATACGACGGTAAATACGCATCTTTGACAAAATTTGTAAATCCCGAAAATCTCATATATATCAATGCCTTTTCCAAATCATATGCAATGACTGGTTGGAGAATTGGATACGTTGCAACAAAAAACAAATCCATCCTAAAAAGGATTGCAAAAATACAAGCCCACAGCACTTCAGGTATAAATTCTATTGCACAATATGCTGCACTTGGAGCACTAAATGCGGACAACTCGTATATGATAAAGGAATTTAAGAAAAGAAAAGACTTTGTGGTAAAAAAAGCCAAAGAACTGGGACTTAGATTTGTAGAGCCAAAGGGAGCATTTTATCTTTTCTTTGAAGTTAATATAGATGATGAATTATTCTGCAAAAAACTTTTAGAAGAAAAGCTAGTAGCATTGGTACCAGGCAGTGCTTTTAATGCAAAAGGATTTGTTAGAATGTCTTTTGCAAATTCCCTTGAAAATATTAAAAAAGCATTTGAAAGACTTGAAGAATTCTTAAGGGGGTAATCCCATTTATTTTTTGAGGTGAAAATATGATAGATGTAAAATTTTTACCTGAAAAACTAAGAAAAGCTCAGGTAATTGTAGTTATTGATGTATTAAGAGCTACTACTACAATGGTTACAGCCATTGCAAATGGCTGTAAATACATAAAACCTGTGGAAACACTTGAAAAAGCTCGAAAATTCAAAGGTGAATTTCTCATATGTGGTGAAAGAGATGGAATAAAGCCCAGAGACTTTGATTGTGGAAATTCCCCATTAGAGTATACTAACGTAAAAGGGGAAAAGCTTATCCTAACCACAACAAATGGTACTAAAACTTTAAAAAAGGTTGAAAAATTATCAAACAACATAATTCTGGGAGCATTTGTAAACTTTACCGCCACATTAAATTTTCTCCAAAATTTTTCAGATATATTATTTGTATGTGCTGGAAATAACGGAGAAATCTCATTTGAAGATATTCAGGTAGCAGGTGCTTTTGTCCATGGTTTATCTAATAAAATGTTATCCGATAGCGCTTTAGTTTCTATGTACATGTGGGAAGGTCTAAAAAAACCAAACTTTTTTGGTGTCCATGCCAAAAAACTAAAATCTTTACATTTTGATAAAGACTTAGATTTTGCAAAAAAGTTAGATCTATACGATATAGTGGTAGAATATAAATATGGTAAAGTCAAAGCGAGGTGATATATATGAAAAAAATTCTGTATTTTTTTCTTTTAATCCCTTTACTTTCCTTTGCACTACATACTGGTGAGTCTACCAATTTAGTCTTTAAAATACCTGGAAAAATTGAAATAACGGTAGTTGATGCACTTGGAGGAGTTCTGCCAGAAGACCTACTAATAGATAAAGTATCTTTCAAAAATATTGCAACTGTTACATATATAGCTCCAATTGTCCCCATAAAAAGTTATCTCATATTAGACGTAAATGGAAAGAAAATAAAATACAACTTCAAGATAGTTGAATATGATTATCCAAAAGATATTGCACCGGTTATATTAGAAGAATTTTCCGGAAATGTTGCTTATTCAAAAAATAAAAAAGAATGGATAGCAGTTTCAAATAATGTAAAGTTGTATGAAAATTACTATCTTAGAACACTAAACAACTCTTATGCAGTCATTTCCGGAAAATGGGGAAAAGTCTATATAAAAGAAAATACAATTGTAAAAATAGAAAAAAGCAGGCAAAAAGATGATAAATTTGACGTTAAATTAAGTGTGGAAAAAGGTAGTGTTATAGCAGATGTTGTAAAATTCTTAATGTCAAAATCTAGATTTCAAATACAAGGTGGTTCTGTTACAGCAGGTGTGCGTGGAACAAAATTTGGTTGTGAAGGTGAAGCTGGCTCGTGGAAATGGTTTGTCTTTGATGGAAGTGTTTTTGTCTTTAATGGAAAGAAAATTGTAGAAATAACAAATCAGAAAATGATAAAAGTGATAGATAATACCTTTTTAACTCCAGAAAAATTTGAAAAAAACTTTGAAGAATTTATAGGAATTTTTGAAGAAGGTTTTGAAAACTTGGAAAATGAAATGGATGACTATATGGAATCTATTGAGGGGAACATATGAAATATTTTACATATTTTTTAATTGGTTTTCTCTCAATCTTTCTCACACTCTTTTATATGTACAAAAAGATCACTGCACATTTACCAGATCCAGAAACTCTAGTACCATCGAGTCTTATTATAGAATATTCAGATGGTACACCTTTTTATTTTCCGAAAGCCTATTGGTACAAACTAGAAGACTATCCAGAACGTCTTATAACTACCGTTATAATCTCTGAAGATGAGGATTTTTTTTCACACCCCGGAATAGATATATTAGGAATGCTAAGGGGAATATTTTACACGGTATTTAAAAGAAATACACAGGGTGGAAGTACTCTTACACAACAACTTGTTAGAAGTTTGTATCTAACACAAGCACGGACCATTGAAAGAAAAATAAAAGAAATTTTTATATCACTTTACATAGAAAAAATAAGAACCAAAAAAGAAATTTTAGAACTTTACTTAAATTCCGTGTATATGGGAAATGGAATATACGGCTTTGGAACAGCTGCTAAATATTATTTTAACAAAGAACCAAAAGAACTAAACTTAGCAGAAATAGCACTCCTTGTAAATACCGTAAAATCTCCTGAAAACTTCAATCCACAAGATTTGAAAAACCATAGCAGGGCAAATGTGGTTCTAAGAAGGCTTTTAACAGAAAATTATATAAGCCAAAAAGAATACGAAAAATACAGTAAAATGCTCCAAAAAGTAAAATCGTATAACATATTTGAATCAAAATACGATGAAGAAATATTTTGGAGGGTTATTGAAGAATTAAAAGAAAAGGGATTTACCTTGGATCTATTGAGAAAGGGATTTGTAGTCAAAACTACTTTAAATAAAGAATATTACACATTACTCAGCAAAAACTTGGGGGAAAACAACGCTGGATTAATATTGAACTACAAAACAGGTGAAATCCTTGCAATGCACGGTAAAGGTACCAACAACGGTAGAAGACAAATTGGATCACTAATAAAACCTCTTTACTATTACAAAGCATTGCTAGAAGGATATAACTTGGACTCCAAATTATTTGATTTACCTATAAAAATAGGTGACTGGACTCCAAAAAACTTTGAAAGAAACTATTATGGTGAAATTACACTTGAAAACGCATTAATACATTCAAGAAACATCCCATCTGTTAATCTTTACCTTATGCTAGGTGATAACACTGTAAGATTTTTTTTGGAAGATGAATTGAAAATAAAAGGGTATTATCCAAAAGATTTAACGTTGTCTTTAGGAACTTTGGAAACATCACATGAAGAAATTGCAAAAGGTTTTTCGGCAATCTTCAACAGTGGAATAGTTATAAAGCCACACATAATAGATGAAGTGATAAATAGTGATGGAGTGGTATTTTACAAAGCATCACCAGAAGTTTTAAATATAGTTTCCCCATCAAAACGATATCCCATGGAAGCAAGCTATTTAATTATTAACATACTAAAAAAAGTAGTAAAATACGGAACAGGTATACGTGCAAAAATACCGGGAAGAACTATAGTAGGAAAAACTGGAACAGCAGAGCAATATGCTTGGTTTTTAGGAGCAGATGGGAAAATATTAATGATAATATCACAAGACGGAAAAGATTTATTGGGTGGAAGAGATGTAGCACCACTTTGGAGGAAAATCGCATTAAAAACAAATATAGGGAAAAATCCTTTTACCATTTCATCTGTATATCGAAAATTAAAAGTTATCAAGACAAATCCTATGAAATATATAGATTACGAATACCTAATAAATTTAATAAAAACTGGAAAATTCAGTATGGACGAGCTTGTAGAAATTTTAAAGACATTTGATAGAGAATATCTTATAGAATTTCTATCATACCTGAATACCGTTTCACAAGAATTTACAATAAAACTATGGAATATACTCGGAGGTGGGAAGTAATGAAATTTTTCTACAACCTTGAAAGATCAGAGTTTGGAGAATATGTCACAATAGAAGTTACAGATGACCAAAACAGTGGAATTGGCGCTATTGTACCTGAAAGAAAAAAGGGAGAAAACTACAAGGTTATTATGGGTGCAATCGAAGAATATAGATACATTGTGGAAAAGGCATCAATAGAGGATACGTTCAATATAGCATATTCACTATCAAAACACTTTCCAAATCATCCAAAAGTAATATTTGCAATTGATGCAGCATTTAAAGAATTATACTCAAAAACATACAACATACCATTGGAAAAACTTTTAGGACAGGAAAACATAAAACAATGTAAAAACTCAGAAGGCAAAAAAATCTTTCCTGAAGAATATGGATTTGTAGATTTAATAAAAGTATTGCCACAATTTGACAATTACACTTTTGTACTTACAAAGTATCCAAAAGGTGAGATGTATGAAGTATTAAAAGCTTTATCTACAAATTACAAATACGTGGAGGTGCTTTCATGGAAAGAACGTTTGTCTATTTAAAACCAAATGCAGTAAGAAGGGGACTAATCGGAGAAATAATAAAAAGATTTGAACAAAGGGGAATAAAAATAGTTGCACTAAAAATGCACTGGGTAACAAAAGAAGAAGCAGAAGAATTATACAAAATGCACAAGCAAAAGAGCTTTTATAAAGATTTAATAGAATTCATCACAGGCGGTCCAATAGTTGCAATGGTAGTAGAAGCACCAAGGGTTATTGAAATGGTTAGACACATAATCGGAAACACCGACCCCCTAAAAGCGGGAACTGGAACAATTAGGGGAGAATTCGCATTAACTACAACCAAAAATCTCATACATGCAAGTGATTCAAAAGAAAATTTTGAAAGAGAATACAAAATATTCTTTAAGGATGAGGAAATTATAGATTACTACTTAGATGTACAAGACGATATATAGAGCTACTTTTTCAAAAACTCTTTTCTTACAGTAAATATCATTACTACAAAGGCAATGATAGAAACTACAATTAAATACTTTAATTCTTGTGATATACCAATGTTGTTTAATTGATAATTTCTCAATGCATAGGTAAGTTTATACGATGGCGTATAAGATGCTAATTTAAACATTGCCTTGGGAAGTGTGGTGACAGGTGTAATACTTCCACTTGTAAAAAAGAAAAACATGGAAAGGGATATTCCCAATATATTAGCTACCGCCTTATTAGGAGAAATACTCGAAATAAATATTGATAGAGCAGAATGAAATATTATTGCCGTTAAAGAAAGCGGAAAAAAGATACTAAAAGGTATTTTTACACCAAATAAATTCCCAACAAGATAAACACTAAATGACACAAACAAACCTAAAAAAAACAATGCTAGAAATTTTACAACGGAATATTTATACCATTTTTCGTTATTAACTTTAAAGATAGTAATAAGTCCAAGTTCTCTATCATTAATTACAGTTAATACACCTATTGCAAGTAGCAAAAATATCACAGATAAAAACAAAATTGCCGGTGAAAATAAATTGCCAAAATCCGTTTTAAAATTCTTGGTTTTTGGTACGAATTGAGGTGCTGGTGTTTCATTACTTACAAATAAATACCTTAAAACTTGAGGATTGAAAAATGGTGAACCATTCAAATCGTTAAATATCGAATTTAATACGTTGTATATACCGACGGACAATTGCAAGTCAACTGGACTTGGAATAAAATCAATGTTTACCTTTTGTCCGTTGTATAGTGCGTCTGTAAAATTACTCGGAATCATCATAACGGCGTTCACTTCGCCAGATTGCAAAAGCTCCACATAATTTTCATCTACATACCTAAGTGTACCACCCTTAAAAAAGGACATAACAAGCTTTATTGTAAACCGCGACAGTGCAGAATCATCCAAGTTGTACACCCCAAGTTTAACATTCGAGACTCCAAATCCATTGAAAAATATTATACTTGCAACTGTAAGCACAACAGGTAAAAGGATGATGAGTACTATATTTACAGGTTTTCCAATAAGTCTTTTAAATTCATACCAAACTCTCACCTTTTCATCCTTTCTATTTAAGAATAATTACAGAATTTTTTCCATAAATTCTTACAGCATCTTCTATGAATTCTGGGTTGTGCTTTGAAGAGAGCACAAACAAAACTCTTCTCTTTACAACGGGAACATCCACGTGCCCATCTGTAAAGATTATTATCCCCTCCACTCCTACCTTTGATTGTGCAAGATCCACCGCAGGTTGAAGATTAGTTTCTCCTCCACCGTATATTTCTAAATCTTTCCAATTTCCAGATTTGTATTCCGTCACCATAGTTACCGATTTATCCACTTGTATTAAAATCAACTGGGAACCTTGTTTTGCTATCTTTTCAATCTCGGTTAAAAATTGATTCATTTCCTCTTCTATTATACTTGCACTTGTATCCAAGATAACGGCTAACTTTGACTTATATTCATATCTCCAACCTGGCTGATCATCGTATCGTCTATTTGGTCTTAGTGGTGTCATGTATTTATCTCCTTTTATAGATGCATTAGAAAAACGTCTTAAAATCGTCTCCCAATTTAATGTAGATTTTTGCAAGATTACATCTATATTCTGCTTTAAACCAGAGTCAAGTTTTTTTCCAAACATGTTAAAAGCTTTTCCAACTTTATCTTTAGTAATTTCTATTATCATTTCAACTGGAATCTCAGATTGAAAATCGTGATCATCTATTGAATCAGGTAATGCTTCTATATCAAAATCACCTTTTTTTTCAAATTCCTTCATCATCCACTCAAAATATTCTTCAGCAGTCTTATCTATTAAAAAAGCTGGTGGAGCTGCAAATATTACCTCGTTATCTACTCCATGTCCTTCTTCAATAAGGACATTTAGAGGCACACCTCTTGCATCTAATTCAGGAATATATTGGTTTATAGCTGCATCCATTGCAAGGTCCCAAATCTTTTTTTCCCTTTTATTTCTCGGCTTTATCCTAAAATGCTGGTTTATTATATGCATTAACTCATGCAAAATAATCGCCTCAACGAACCATATTGGTTTCTTATTAACAGAAGGGTTATACAAAAAAACAATTTCACCATTCTTGGTGAATTTTATAGATATATTCTTTACATTTTCATCCTTTTGAAAAGAAATTCCAAGAAGTAGATACGCGTAAAAAGGACTCTTTTTTACAATGTTTTCAAATGCTCTATTTATAACCATCCGATTCTACCTCTATTCCAAAATTGATAAACTGATTTTCAAAAAGAGGTGTGGATAAATACGATATCCACTTGTATTTTGTTGAAAGAGTTACAAAAAACGTCATATTTTCAAATAAATCATACGACGCAATAAAAGAAAGATGATATCTTAAAATGTCTTCGGGATTAACAAAAGACAAAAAGTTTACATTAACACCTGGGTCATAATATATGTAAATCCAAGAAAATTCAACGTTAAATCCCAAAGATAGTCTATCAAACCTAAAATCAGGTAAAATTCCAAGGTATATTCTTCCTGTCTCAGTAGATGTCTCCGTTGTTAAAGGCTTATGGAAAGTAGATTTTACATAACTTGAAAAAGAAAAATTATCAATCCCAGTATCAAAATAAAAACTCACAAGATATGTACTATTGTTAAATACATATCCAGTTAAAATTTTATATAAAAATATATCACTATTTAATGAAAATGAGACACAAGAAAGTGGATAACCTAATCTAAACCCAAAATTTTCTATACTACCCCTCAACCACACACCATCCTGTGTGGAAAAACCAAATTTCACGGCAAAAGAAATAGTTAAGAGAAAAATAAAGAAAAATGTTAAAAATCTTTTCAAACAATCTCCTCCCTTCCTATAGATTATACCACATCTAAAAAAAAATGACTCCGCATCGGAGTCATAAAATCAAATTAAGATTTTCATCTTCTGTAACCTTTCCTATTATCTTTCCTGGTAGATCCTTACTATTTGACACATAAATAAGCCCATATCCCATATTAAAAGTGGAAATAGCTTCACTAAACTCAACATATTTCAAAATCCAATCTACAAAATCCTTTCTTTCAAGATTTACATTACAACCTCTTCCGTTTAAAAGCCTTCTAAGTGCTCTTAAAATACCACCACCTGTTACATGTGCCATAGCTTTTATCTTGTCGAAATGCTCTATAATATTTGAGTATATTCTCGTTCCCTCTAATAGATTGAAAGGCAAATCATTTATGTTTATATTTTCTTTCCTTAAAATTTTTCTAATCAAGCTCCAACCATTTGAATGAAATCCCGAAGCATCCAACGCAAATATGTAATCCCCCGGTTTTATTTTCTCGTGTTCAAATAACTTTATCACTTCACCAATGGCAAAACCTGCAACATCCATGTGATTTTCCTGATATAAATCAGGCATTTCCGCTGTTTCTCCAGCAACTAAATACATATCGTGCTTTTCAAGTTCTACTATTAAAGCTTTTACAAATTCTTTTG
Source organism: Thermosipho sp. 1074 (assembly GCF_001999655.1). Lineage (NCBI taxonomy): Bacteria > Thermotogati > Thermotogota > Thermotogae > Thermotogales > Fervidobacteriaceae > Thermosipho > Thermosipho sp. 1074. Next base: position 97,660 of record NZ_LBEX01000007.1, read on the forward strand.
AATTTCCATCTATACTGTGCACCCCCAAATAGTCCAAAAAAGCCTTAGGCCTTGCACCAACACATATTAGATCGTTGTAATTCATAGCTATTAAATCTTTCGCAGCATCATTCCAAGTTTGAAATTCTATGTGTAGTAATATCTTTGTCCCAATTCCATCTGCAGTTACAGCTATCTTTGGGGTTGTAAAGTTTAAAATTGTCGCATAACCTGTAGGCTCTTTTATTATCCATTCTGGAATAATTGCATTTCTCTTTATTTCCCTTGCAAACTCATCGCCCTTTTTCACGTCTACCCCCGCATCTTTATAGGTATACTTCATGCGTAAATCACCCCTATATCCGTTCTAAAAAACTTACCCTCAAAATCTATTTTATTTGCAAGATCATATGCTACGTTTTTTGCATCTTCTTTTGTCTTGCCAATTCCTACACAGTGTAGCACCCTACCACCGTCTGTGTACAGTTTTTCTCCATTCCTTTTAACACCTGCTCCAAAAATAATGAAATTTTCTCCTTCTATTTTCGTGATATTCTTTATTTCCAATCCTTTTTTGTATGAAATAGGATATCCCTTGCTTGCTAATACAACATCTAAGGCTACATTTTCAGGGGAAAAATCCGGGATCTTCTCACACTCTGTGGCTTTCAAAATTGTTTCTGCAAAATTTTCTGGATTTGTAGCCACAATTACCTCTGTTTCCGGATCACCTAGTCTAACGTTGTATTCCAAAATATAAGGTGTTTTTTCAAAGAGCATAAGTCCAAGGTATAAAAATCCTCTATAGTTTATCCCTTCCTTTTTAAGACCGTATAACGTTTTTTCAAAGAGCGTTTCTATCTTTTCTTTTATTGACTTGTCAATACTGATAGGTCCAAAGCTCCCCATACCACCGGTATTTGGTCCCATATTTCCTGTATTTGCCCTTTTGTAATCTTGTATGAAAGGATACAATGAAAAGCCCTTTTCATTAACAACTGCCATGGCAGAAAGTTCCCTTCCAGGAATAAATTCATCCAAAATTATAGGTCCTGAAACTCCTTTTATTAATTGACCTTTAATAAGTTTTGCACCAAGTGCTATTGCTTCGCTTTCATCACTTGTAATTAAAACACCTTTACCTTTTGCAAGTCCATCTGCTTTTAAAACATATGGAGGGTAAAATTTCTTTATCTTTTCCCTTAATTCTAATTCGCTCTCTACTATTTCAAATCTTGGTGTAGGCAAATTATATTTACTCATAAATTTTTTGGCAAATATCTTTGAACTCTCCAATTTTGCCCCTTGAATTGTTGGACCAAAGACATTTTTCAATTTTTCTGCAACACCTTTTGCAAGGTATTCTTCAGAACCTGGAATTATTAATCCATTGAAATTTTCTATATCATCAATGTTATTTCCAGTTAGCCCATTCCCAGGCGCATAAAACACTTCAAATCCAATCTTTTCAAATGAATAACCTATAGCATGCTCTCTTCCACCTGATCCCAATATGCATATTTTCATACTCTCACCTCAATGTCTAAACACTCTACCATTTGCTTTATAGAACGATATTCCAAGTTTATTTGCCGCATCAATTATTTCACTATCTCTAATAGATCCCATGGGTGCAACTACTGCCTTAACCTTTGCATTTGCAAGAATTTCCAAACCATCTGGAAATGGAAAAAATGCATCAGAAGCAGCATATGCCCCAATAGCCTTTTCACCTGCAAGTGATGTGGCAATCCAAGCCGCCCTTTTCCTTGAAGGTTGACCTGTACCTATTCCCACTGTTGTAAGATTTTTGGAAATAAGTATGGCATTTGACTTTACCCCTTCAACAACTATATATGAAAAAATTAGTTCGGTCATTTCACTTTCTGAAAGTTTAGGACCTGCTACATGCTTAAAAACTAAATCTGGTAATTTCCTTTCACCTATTAAAAAAGCTCCAAATGCAGGTTTTCCAACTTTTGGTTCATAATCTCTAACTTTTAATATACGTATTTTCTTAGATTTTAATACTTCTATTGCTTCTTTTGTAAAGTTTTCTGCAATTACAACTTCAAGATATTTTTTCTTTATAGCCAATGCACATTCTTCGTCAAATTCAAAATTCACCGAAAGTATTCCACCAAAACTTGATTCTTCATCGGCTAAAATAGCGGAAAGTATGGAGTCCACCTTGCTTTTACTTACAGATGCACCACAAGGTGTTTGGTGTTTCACTACCACACTTCCATAGCCATTTAATTTTTTCAAATTTTTTGCAATTACAAATGCTGATTCTGCGTCTAATATGTTGTTAAAAGAAATTTGTTTTCCTTCGTGCAAAATTTTAAATGCAGGTTTTCCAAACATTTCCGCTTTTTCATGAGAATTTTCCCCATACCTTAATTCCATATCAAATTTTTCAAGATACACCCCCACTCACTCCTTTCACGAATTTAAAATAGATTCAATAACTTGTGGATAATGCTTATGCTCCAACTTATGTATTTCCTTTTCCACCTCTTCTAATGTTAAACCATCTATCTCTAAGGCCTTTTGGAAAATTATAGGTCCCGTATCTACACCCTCATCCACAAAGTGAATTGTTATTCCCGTTACTTTAACTCCGTATTCATATGCCTGTTTTATAGCATCTTTTCCCGGAAAAGCAGGTAGTAAAGAAGGGTGTATGTTTACAATTTTAAAATTATTTACAATCTTTGATGGAAGAATTTTCATAAATCCCGCAAGAACTACTAAATCTGGTGCAAGTTCTTTCAAAAGCACAAATAATTCCTCAGCCCAATTATCTTTAAGCCTTGTATGAGAAATTCCAAGTTTTTTAGCCCTTTCTTCTGCAAAACACTTCTTGTTGGTAATCAACCTTAAAATGTTAGCATTAAGAATTCCTTTTCTTGTCGCATTTACTATTGCTTCAAAGTTTGAACCATTTCCAGATGCCAAAATCACTATATTGGGTAATTTAGATTTAGACATCCTAGGCATAATTTATCTCCTCCAATAGCTTCTTTAAGTCCATCTATAGACAAATAATAAAGCTCATCTGCATTTATTTCCTTAATTATCTCCTCAATTTCTTTTTGATTGGCAATTAACTCATTTTTCCTTGAGGTGTCAATACCATATGGACAAGGCCCTATTACCGGTGATGAATGTATACCAACTTTTACTTTCTTTGCCCCGCTTTCTCTTAACATCTTTACTATCTGCTTCATAGTTGTTCCCCTTACAATTGAGTCATCAATTACAATAACTTCCTTGTTTTTTACTACTTGAGGAATGGGAATTAATTTTCTTTTAATAATTTCTTCCCTATTTTCGGGCATTATAAAGCTCCGTCCTAGATATCTGTTTCTCATAAGGCCAAGTTCTATGGGAATTTTTGAGGCAAGTGAAAATCCTAACGCACCTGAAAAACCAGAATCAAGTATTGGAATTACAATATCTCCCGTCATTTGACTTTCACGATACAGAATCCCCCCCATTTTAAACCTTGCTTTGTGTACATTTCCATAGTAAAAATTACTATCTGGTCTTGAAAAATAAATATATTCAAATGCACAAAAACGCATCTTTGTTGTTGCAAACTTTACCTTATCTAAACCCATATCTGAAAAAATAACCATTTCACCTGGTACAATTTCTGTTATTTCTTTTGCACCCAACGCCGTTAGAGCAGAATCCTCGGAAGATACAACAAATCCACCCTTGAATTTTCCATAAAATAGCGGTCTAAAGCCATAGCTGTCTCTTGCGGCTATAAGCATGCTGTCAGTTAATATCACAATAGAATAAGCTCCAGGGATCCTTGAAAGAGACCATTGAATGGAAAGTTTTGGGTCAGAATAAGGAGCAAGGGAAATATAATGGAGGAATACTTCAGAATCAATTGTTGTGTTAAAAACTGCTCCTTTTTCGACAAGCGATTTCATCCTAATCTTTGCATCAGGAATATTCCCGTTGTGTGCAATTGCAAATTTGCCTTTTGAAGTTAAACCCATAAGGGGTTGAATTTCACTATTTTCTCCAAACGTCGAATATCTAACATGTCCAATACCACTTCTACCGTTTATATAATTTTCCTTAGTTAAAACTTGTGAGACCAACCCTTGCATCTTTAAAAATTTGAAACCTTCAATGACAATCCCCGTGCTTTCTTGCCCTCTGTGTTGAAGACCTAATAAAATATCATGTAAAATGTTATAAGAATCATCTACATTCCAAACACCTGCTATCCCGCACATAACACCCCTCCACTATCAAAATGAAAAAGAGGAGCAAAAGCTCCTCATCAACCACAAAATATTACTTCCCAAACAGGGAAAATCTCTTATTTATAGCCTTTTTCCACAATATCAATTTTCTTTTCATTATACCCCCTCCTAACTTTTATTCTAAAGCCATTTTAAATTAGAGTCAATTAAATTTACAATTTTAAAACAAACCTTATCATTTTTGTAAACAATACAAACTCTAAAAAACTAAAAAGTCTTATACATCATAGCTCTTTCTATTTCTTGAATGTAAAATTACTTATATACATCAAAAAATAAATTTGCCACTCCAAAGAGTAGTAAATAACAAATTCATACTTTCGATAATTTCGCAAAATAGAAAATAACTTAAACAAACGTTTGTTTATACGAGTACTTATTAGATTTTAGATAGTTCTTGAAAAAGTTAAAGTTATAGTAAAATATATTTGCAAGAGCTTCTATTTGATATATGATTAAAAAACAGGTCACAAAAATTATGAAATATAAATAAAAAGTCAAAAAATTTTAATGGAGGGAATCACATGAAGTTTAAAGTTTACAAAACATCCGGTTTTTTTAATATTAATACATATATTTTTGAAAACTTTGTTGTAGATCCGGGATTCGGAATAGGAAAATATCTAGGAAAAATCCCTGTTAAAGTAATTTTGACACACGGGCATTATGATCATATAGCAGGACTCTTAGAATTGAATGTAGAAGATGTTTACATTTCAAAAGAAGATAAGAAAATGTTGTACGATCCATCCAAGAATTTTTCACATCTTTTTGGGGAGACATTTATTTTTGAAAAAGATGCAAAAGATATAGATTTATACTTTGATACAATAGCAGTACCAGGTCATACCTTAGGTTCAAGGATAGTAATTTTTGATAATTTAATATTCACAGGAGATACTGTATTTTGTAATACCGTTGGAAGAAGTGACTTAGGTGGTTCAAAAAAACTAATGATTGAATCTATAAAAAAGCTAAACAATATATTTAGGGAATTAGATGAAAATATGTTGATACTTCCTGGACATGCTGCATATTGCAATATAAAAACATTATTTAAGAAAAATCCGTATTTTAAGAACGTTTAAAAATATGAAAAAAATAAAGGGGAGAATACTTCTCCCCTCTTGGCTCCGGCGGAGGGACTCGAACCCCCAACCTAGTGGTTAACAGCCACCCGCTCTGCCTATTGAGCTACGCCGGAACACCTTCCAGAAAGTAATATATCACATTTTTTTTAGTTAGTCAATAACTTTCAAGTACATACTTCCCATTAATTTTTTCTGTAAAAAGTTCTACACCTTTATAAAGTTATAACATATAACCTTCAAGACGTGTGATTTTTGATCTTCTCTATATAACTTTTCTTGAATATTATAGTAATGATGTAAGCTTATGCATAAAATAATAAATTAATGGTAATAAAGTGACAAAGATAACCTCAATATTATAACTTAATCTTTGTATCAAATAAACTGTGAAAATCTTTTTCCCCATGAAGTACCATTATTAACGTCTTAGAGCTCAATTTTTCAAATATTAACTTTATTATCTTTTCTTTGCTTTGCTCATCTATATTTGCAAGTGGTTCATCAAAAATATATAAATCTGCATCTTTTTCAAGTGCTATACCAATAGCAACTTTTTGTCTTTCCCCTGCAGAAAGGTTAGATGGTGTTTTTTCTTTTAACCTTTCTAAACCAAGTTTTTTTATTAATTCTTCATCCCTTATAAGTTCTCTTATAGAAATTTCTGGAAGTTCAACCGGTGCAGTTATTGATACAACATTTTTTGGTCTTAACACTTTTCCACTATCTGGTGACAAATATCCAGATATTATATTTAAAAGCGTGGTTTTTCCTGCTCCATTTTCTCCAAATATTAATACCTTACTCTTAGGAGTTATTTCCAAATTATCTATTTCTATTACTTTATTTTCATCATAAGAAAGTTTTACATCTTTTAAAATTACTCTATTATCCAGGTCAAAATATTCTCTCTTCTCAGTATTTAATAATTTTTTTATTCTTTCAAGTATTTGCGAGTACCTATGAAATTCTGGAATGGCTTGAACAATCCCAAAAAGGGATGAAACCGCTCTCCAGAATGTGTTTATTATTGCTACAAATCCTCCAAAACTTAACTTTCCAATTAAAACAAAATATCCAGATACTATAAGTGAAAGAGTATCCGCTGTGTTTCTAATAATGTCACCCAACATTTGACTTGATTTTACAGCTTTAAAACTTTCAAACCTACTGTTTAAATACTCTTCTAAAGTTCTCCTATGCTTTAATGTTGCAATGTCAAATATAAAACTAAAAGTTCTCATAACTTTGAATGATTTAAGAACACTTGTTAGAAAACTTGTATAAATTCCTTCTTTTTCCCTTTCAAGTGCTGTTTTTTTCCTAACTTTTTGACTTACAACATTCGCTAAATACATTAACGGAGGAATAATAATAAACAACACCAATGAAGCTCTCCAGGAAATAAAAAACATCGCAAGTAATAATGCCACTTCTGATACAATCATTGAAACTATATTTATTGTCATCCTAATCATTGGAACAACACCTTCATTAACATCTTTGTGAATGGAATTTATAAAATAACCCGCACCTTTTTTGGTAAATTCTTTTAAATCATAATTAAAAGTCTTTTTTAAAAGTTCAGATTCAAGATTTAATACTACTTTATTTTCATACCTTTTTTTCCAAAGATTATTTATATAAAACAATAGTACAAATATCAGACCAAGTGCAAGATATACCACACTTAAAAGTACAAATTTTTGAAAATTAAGCTTTAATACAGCCTCATCAAATAACCACTTTACCATTAATGGTTGAATCAATCCTTCAAAGAAACTTAAAATACTTGAAAAAATAAGAAGTAAGATAAATTCAAATCTCTTTGTCTTTAAAAATTCCCAATAAATTTTCATGAAACCCCTCCT